>CAZTDK010001096.1:0-2000 GCA_964611965.1 uncultured Binatia bacterium (SeqCode)
ACGGCAAGGGCCTCGACTACGAGCTGCTGGTCGTCAACGACGGCAGCCGTGACCGCACCGGTGAGATCCTCAACCGTTTGGCCACCGAGCTGCCGCGGCTGCATCCACAGCACCATCCGCAGAACAAGGGCTACGGCGCGGCCCTGCGCACTGGGTTCGATGCCGCCGCCAAACGCTTCGTCTTCTACATGGACGGCGATGGGCAGTTCGACATCAAGGAGCTCGATGTGATCCTGCCGCTGGCGACCGACGACGACAACATCGTCACCGGCTTTCGCATCGAGCGGCGGGATCCGTTCATCCGGCGGCTCAACGCCATGCTTTTCGGCGGCACGCTGGTGCCCATCATGCTCAAGTTCCGCGTTCGCGATCTGAATTGCGCCTTCAAACTCATTCCCAAGAAGGTGCTGAAGGCCATTACCTTGGAATCGACGAGCGCCTTGATCAACGCCGAGTTGTATGGACGCGCGGTGCGCAAAGGATTTGGCATCAAGGAGATCGGCGTGCACCACTACCCGCGCACCGCCGGGGTGCAGACCGGCGCTCATCTGTCGGTCATCGTGCGCGCCTTCTACGACCTGTTCCGGCTGCGCCGCAAGATTCTCGCGAGCGACAATCACGGCAGCGGCACGGAAGAAAAGGGCTGAAACAATTCGTGTCCCTCGCCGCAAGAGTAGAATGGCGGGACCAATTTTGACTTTTGCATTTTGACTTTTGCATTTTGCCTTCGCGTTACGTCACCCGGCGTGGCCACGCGTGGGGCCCCGAGAATTGATGTGGCCGACCCAGCAACACTGCGGCGGTTGGTCATCGAGGCGGCGCGTGAGTTCAATGCCGGGCGCTACTTCGAGGCGCACGAAGTCATCGAGGACGGTCTCGAAGCCGTGCCGGATTCCGTGTGGGATCTCTTCGTCGGCCTCATTCAAATCGCGGTCGGCTACCACAAGGTCACACAACAGCTGTGGAGCGGCGCGGCGCACATGCTGGAGATCGGCTTGCAGAAGGTCGAACGGTTTGACCGCGACGCCAGCGGCCTCAATCTGGAGGCGCTCCGGCAGCGCGCGCGCAGCGATCTGGCGCAGTTGCGCCGTGGCGCGTTTGACGCCCAGACGTTCATGCGACATCCGCCGCGCCTGCAGCCGCTGAGGGACAGTGACGAGTGACCACCAAGAAAAGGTTACTCATCACTCATCACTGGCCCAGGTGGAACGGCCAATGACTTGCCCGTGCTGCGTGGGATCCTTATCACGCAGGCTGCGGCCGACGGTGGACGCCCACCGGTCGCGGCCTCCGGCGCTAGCGAGTGGCCAGTAACGAGCCGGAGAAGGTCGGGGACTGACGGAAGCCGGCGGGTCGAAGCGGAGTAATCAGCCCGTCTTTCTCGTCACTCGTCACTTTTCACTGATCCCGCCCTTCGCCGCCCGGTCGCACTTGGCGGCGAAGATGAAGTCGCTCTCGGTGAGCCCGTTGATCTTGTGTGTCCAGATCGTCACGCCGACCCGGCCCCAGGCAAGGAAGATGTCTGGGTGATGGTTCTGTTCTTCGGCAATGGCGCCGATCTGGTTGACGAGCGCCAGCGCCGCCGCGAAGTTCTTCAGCGTGTACGTCTTCTCCAGATGGTGATTGTCCACCGCGCTCCAGCCATCCACGTGGGCCAGCAACGGCGCGATCTCCGCGCCGGTCAGTGGTGGCACGCCGCCTTTACACGGCACGCACGTTCGATCCGCCAGACTTGGCATGCTCATGCCGTCAACAATGCGAACTTGCGTTGTTGGAGTCAAGTCGGCCGCACCGCTGGGTGTGCGACAAATTTGTGGATTGCGCGATTGACTCATCCGCTCACCCTGAGGCTCTCGAAGGCAATGGCGTGTGGAACGTGGCAACCGGCCGCTGTGCCCGGGCAGTCCGTTGGGGATGCTGAGGTTGCTGCATTACCCGGCGTCGCTAGCGACGTCGAACGCCGCGGCACCCAGCTCGTCGAGCCGAGCGTCAAGCGCCCG
>CAZTDK010001097.1:0-1998 GCA_964611965.1 uncultured Binatia bacterium (SeqCode)
GATTGGGGTCTTTGAGGCCGGAGCGCGCCAGGCGGATGGCGCGCGCGACGCGGGAGACCGCCTCGTCTTGGCCGACCACACGCTGCGTCAGCCGCTCTTCCATGTGGAGGAGCCGCTCGCTTTCGGCCTCGAGCATCTTGGACACGGGGATGCCTGTCCATCGTGCGACGACGGCGGCGATGTCCTCGTCCGTGACCTCCTCACGCAGGAACGCGCCCGCGGCCTGGCGACGCTGCAGGGTCTCCTGGATCGACGCGAGCTGTCTCTCCAGCTCGGGGATCTCACCGAAGCGGATCTCAGCCGCGCGCGCGAGATTGCCTTGCCGCTGCGCCTGCTCGCTCTCGGTGGCAAGCGCTTCCCGGCGCTCTTTCAGTGCCCGCAGCTGGCGCACCAGCTCGCGCTGTTCTTCCCAGCGCGTGCGCAGGGCGCGCACCTGCTCCTGTTTGTCAGCGATCAGCTGGCGCAACTCTTCGAGTCTGGCCTTGGCCTCCTTGCCCTCTTCACGCTTCAGCGCCTGCTCCTCGATCTGCAAGCGTGTGATCTCGCGCTCGGCGTCGTCGATCACCGCCGGTACGCTCTCGATCTCCATCTTGAGTCGGCTCGCCGCCTCATCGACGAGGTCGATGGCTTTGTCGGGAAGGAACCGGTCGGTGACGTAGCGGTGCGAGAGCTTCGCCGCGGCGACCAGCGCGGCGTCCTGGATGCGGATGCCGTGGTGGACCTCGTACTTCTCTTTGATACCGCGCAGAATGGCGATCGTATCCTCGACGCTGGGTTCACCGACGTAGATGGGTTGGAAGCGGCGTTCCAGCGCGCGATCCTTCTCGATGTGCTTGCGGTACTCGTCGAGCGTTGTGGCACCGAGGCAGCGCAATTCGCCGCGCGCCAGCATCGGCTTCAGCATGTTGGCGGCATCCTGGCCGCCTTCCGCGGCACCGGCGCCAACCAGGGTATGGAGCTCATCGATGAAGAGGATGATCCCGCCGTCGGAGGCCTTGATCTCGGCGAGCACCGCCTTGAGGCGTTCCTCGAACTCGCCGCGGAACTTGGCGCCGGCGACGAGCGCGCCGAGGTCGAGCGACAGTACGCGTTTGTTCCGCAGGCTTTCCGGGACATCTCCGGCGACGATGCGCCGCGCGATGCCCTCGACGATGGCGGTCTTGCCCACACCCGGCTCACCGATGAGCACGGGGTTGTTTTTCGTCCGCCGCGCCAGCACCTGCATGGCCCGACGGATCTCCTCGTCGCGGCCGATGACCGGATCGATCTTGCCGCGGCGGGCAAGGTCGGTGAGATCGGTCGTATATTTCTCCAGCGCTTGATACTTGCCCTCGGGATCCGGGTCGGTCACGCGCTGCGCGCCGCGCACGTCACGCAGCGCCTGTTCAAGCACTTCCCGCGTGGCCCCTGCCTGGGCAAGTACCGCGGTAGCGGCGACCTTGCGTTTCCCGAGGATGGCCAGCAGCAGGTGCTCGGTGGAAACGTATTCATCCTTGATGCGCTCGGCTTCCTCAAACGCCGCGTCGAGCAGATCCTTGAGGTCGCGACCAATAAAGGTGTCACCGCCCTGCACGGTTGGCAGCAGCCCGAGTGCCTGCGTCAATTGCGTGCGGACTGCTGCCACACTCAGACCGGCGCGCTCGAAGAGTGCGGGGACGAGCCCGGCTTCCTGGTCGAGGAGCGCTTGCAGGAGATGTAGACTGGTCACCTCTTGGTGGTTGTTTCGTCGTGCCACGCCTTCCGCCGCGCTTAGCGCGTCTCGTGATTTCACAGTCAGGCGATCGAGTCGCATCGGTTCGCTCCGTTCTCTTGCGGGTTACTCGCCAGCCGTCTCGGAAATGACTTCCAGTACACAATCGCGCCCGTTCCACTCAAAGGGGAGGCAGCGGCGCTCAAGCCTGCGGCCTTGCACGGTGAGCCGTTCCAGAGTGGCAGGCTGTGCCCGGCTGATCCCGAACCGTTCAGCCGCATGCGACCGATAGAGGTGATTGCCCCCGG
>CAZTDK010001098.1:0-1997 GCA_964611965.1 uncultured Binatia bacterium (SeqCode)
GATCTCGGGGTCGCCGATCGGGAACCCTTCCGCGTAGGGGATCCGTCGGCGCAGAATGAACGCGTGGTTGTAGAGGCGGAAATCCGCGGTATCCATGAAGAGCACTTCGCGGATCTGCAGGGGAACGTTCGCGAACCCGTCGCTGGAAAAGACGACCCCGGCCTCCTCGGCCGGTCGCCGCATCACCTTGGCGAAGTCGAAGAAGCTCTTGCGTGAGGTGAAATGGTTCGGCCGCAGGATGATCTTGCACTCGAGGTACTGGACCTCGTTGAACGGCATCCCGTCGGCGTAGCGGCCCGGCTTGATGTCCGGAATGCGTCGCGCCCGCCCGATCCGTTTTGACTCCTTCGGGCGCCGCGGCTTCGGCTTGATTTTCTTCGGCATGTTCGATCCTCGGTGGCGCACCCTAGCAGGGGTGGGCACTGAGAGGAAGGAGAATCGCGTAGCTTGCCTGATGCACCCACGTAGAAGTGATGCCCGGGTTTCACGACCAGTAAGCGCTTCGACGCTCAGACCCCATTCAGGGCGAACTGGAAGCCGCACACGCGGAGCACGTAAGCGTCCACCTGCTGCGCTTGTGACGCGACGGCGGTCACGGCTTGGAGCGCTGCCTGTTCTTCGATGGCATCCTGCTCCGACATGGGCAAGGCGCGATAGCCGATCGACGCGAAATTCGCGTTCGCGGTCACGTACGCATCCGCCAGCGGCGCCATCGCGCCGGTGATATAGTCCGGCGCGTCGGTCGCCGGGCGGCTGCAGGGCGGACCAAACCGGCAGCAGCGATGACGGCCGCTGTCGCGGCACACAGCGCCAGGCGCAGGCCGGCGGGATAAGGTGCGGGACTGAAGCGAAGCGGTGTCATTGGCGGCTGCGTACCAAGATCGGTGAGAGTGTCAGCCGCGCGCGAAGCATAGCTCCATTTCCTCCACCATACGGCCTACCATTTTAGCGAAAAGCAGTATACGCGCAGCATAGTCGAGTCAATTGGGTGCGCTCGCGATTGCACGTCTCGGAGGCTCGTGACATCGTCCTCAAATGCGTCGCGTCGCACCGCACGTGCTCTTCCCGCTGATCGTCGCGGCGATGATCGCATACGCGCTGTTCGCACCGCGGCTCAGCTTGTCCAACCCGCTCGCGGTGGCAGGTAGCCCGTACCCAGGGCTCGAAGTTCTCCCCGCCTTGTTGATCTTCTATCCGCTGCTCGCGCTGATCGAGCGCCTCTTCCCCTACCGACCGGACTGGAACCATTCGCAGGGAGATGTCGGCGCCGATGCGCTGCACCTGACCCTGACCGGCCCGCTTGCACAGGGGCTGGTCGGTGCCGTCGTCGTCGGCCCGCTGGTGCTGCTCTCGGCGTGGGTGGCGAGTATCGCGGGTGGCCCGTTGTGGCCGCGCGGTGCGCCGATGCTCGTCCAGCTCTTTCTCGCTCTCGTGCTCGGGGAGCTTGGTCACTATATCTATCACCGCATCTCGCACGAGCACCCATGGGTCTGGCGCTTGCACGCGGCGCATCACGGCGCGACGCGGCTCTATTGGCTGAACGCGACGCGCTTCCACGTCCTCGATCTGTTCCTGATCATCAGCTGCGAATCGGTGCCGCTGGCGTTGCTGGGCATCGGCACTGACGCGCTGACGCCGTACTTCATCTTCCGTGCGGTGTATGGGCAGGTGCAGCACTGCAACATCGACATGCGCACGCCGCCGTGGATCGATTGGCTGTGGAGCTCTCCCAACGTGCATCGCTGGCACCACTCGACCGACGCGCGCGAAGGCAACACCAACTATGGTGCGGTCCTGAACGTGTGGGATCACCTCTTCCGCAGCTTCCTCCGACCCAACACTCCGTTCGCGGGGCGTGTCGGCATCGGTCACATCGCGCACTTCCCGACCAGCTACCTCGGCCAGCAGCTGACGCCGTTTCGCTGGAAGCAGGTGGTGGCCAGCAACCGGTGAAGTGTGTGACGACGGTGTGGCAGACTGAAAAAAATGAAAAACAG
>CAZTDK010001099.1:0-1996 GCA_964611965.1 uncultured Binatia bacterium (SeqCode)
CGTGTTCGTAATTTGCGGCAGCCCCAGCGACATATACTCGAAGCGCTTGTTGATCGCGCCGGCCGAGTAGAGCCAGCTGTCATTGTTAGGCTGGATCAGCGCCAGCCCGATGTCCGCGCCCGCTGCCAACGCGAGCGCCTCGCCGTGTGGGTGTGCTCCCAGAAAGATGACGCGATCTGCCGCACCCGCAGCGGCTGCAGCCTCGAGAATGCGTTTCCGCATCGACTCCGCGGCAGCGCCAATCAGGACGAAGACGGCATCCGAGGGCCAGAGGCTCATTGAGCGTGCCGCTTCGGGCAATCCCTGATCGACGCCGATGCTGCCGAGGTAGCAGACCACTGCGCCATATGATCGACCACTGTCTGCCAACCGCCGACGCAGCGGCGAGGGTGGAACAACTGCCAGCGTACGCGGGCAATTCATCACCACACGCGGCAGAACGCCGAGATCCGCGCGTTGTTGGAAGAGTCGCGCCCGGTCGGCATCGGGACACACGATCAAGTCGGCATAGCGGCTGGCTTGCGCCGCCCTGACCCGGGCACGCCGGGGGCCGAATCCTTCCTGCGGCTCCGATCCAGAGAGCTCGTGAAAGTGATAGACGGTGCGATAGCGGCTGGGACGCGGCGGCACGAAGACGCTGCCCAAGGTGTCGTAGGCAATGACCACGCGCGGCTCCGTTGCATTGATCGCCCGCCGGCACGCGCCATAGAATCGCAGCCAGTTCATCCACCGCTTCCCCCGACGATAGGGCCTCTCGGCCTTCGAATCCCACATGCGGTGCACGCGCCAACGCCGAATCGCGGGATGAAGGGCTTCGGGTATGCCAGCGCTCGTCAGATCAACCATCCCGATCCGCAGCCCGGCCTCGGCGAGGAGATTGGCCTGATTGACGGTGGGCGGATAGTGCTCCGCACAGGATCGGATCACCAGCAGAACATCGAGCCGCTGGCGCGGCGTTGTCATACGTGTTGCGGTAGCCATGTGCGTAGCTGAATCGCCAGGCGCTCGGCGCGGACAACTCCAAGGAGGCGCGCCAGGGCGCGATAGCCAAGAGCGCCGTGCGGTTGAAAATCGGGGTCGAGCGCGTTGATCCGCGCCGCGACCCGACGCAGCCAGGCCCCATCATGAATTCCCGCGGTTCGCAGCACCCCGAACAGGGCATGGGCTGCGGCCTTGCGGCGTGGGCGGGTCAAGCCATTCGTCCGCGTCAGGTTGTCCACTGCCTTGAGCAAGACGCGCTCCCGACAGAGCGCGCCGGCGACCGGGTCGCGTCGGGCGAGACTCTTTACGTCGAGATGACGGTAGTAGGTCGAGAGTACCCCGGGAACGTACGCATGCCGCCTGCCGGCAATCGCGAAGCGCAGGAAGAGATCGAAGTCCTCCCACACCTTCAGCGTCTCATCGCAACCGCCCACCGCCACGTAGGCGCTGCGACGAAAGAGGTACCCGACGGGCGGCACGTACCAGCCCGCCAGCAGCGCTTCGACCATCTCACAGGGCGCCGCCGCCGGAGCAAACACCTCGGTACGAACCATCTCCCCATCGACCGTCAGGAGACGCCAATCAGAGTACACAACGTCGGCACCGGCCGCGTTGGCGGCGGCGGCCTGACGCTCCAACTTCTCAGGCTCCAGAGTATCGTCCACATCCAACAATTGCAGGAACTCCCCGCGCGCCAATGCCACCCCGGCATTGCGCGCCGCCGAGACGCCGCGGTTCGCTAGGCGAACCATGACGGCCGCGGGCAGCAGCGTGCGCATCACCCCTGAACTGTCGTCGCCGCTGCCGTCATCGATGAAAATGAGCTCGAAGCGTTGCGGATCGGACGCCAATATCGGTCGCAGCGATTGCACCAGGCCCGGAATGTAGCGGGCACCGTTGTAACAGGGGACGATGATCGAGACTGAAGGGAGCACGGCGGGTCCTGTCGAGGAACTTCTCAACCCGGAAACCCCAGTTAGGGAGAGTTGAAAGAAGCGCATCGTTCTGAAACCCG
>CAZTDK010001100.1:0-1990 GCA_964611965.1 uncultured Binatia bacterium (SeqCode)
ACCCAACGTGCCGCTGGAGCACCTACGTCTGCAATTCTCTCCCGCCTGAACAGCAGCCCGACGCGTGCAGCAACCCCGCTGTCCCCAAGACCATCCAGGAACGCGGCTGGAGCTCGCCGATCTGGTACGAAGGACAGTGACGAGTGACAAGTGGCGAGCGAGGAATGCATGTGCTACTCGTCACTTGTCACTCGTCACTTATCACTTCTTCAAATCACATACTCCAGTCTGAACTCGACGTTGTCGCGGTCCTTCAGCAGACTGACCCCGCTGCCGCCCTTGTAGGTGTGCGCGTCGAGGATGCTGTACGAGAGAGCGAACCGGAAGGGATCGCGGCTGAAGGTCAATGAGGGCTGGTAGACCAAGCCTCCTCCCCAATCGTAGAACATCACCATCGCCGGGTTGATGGTGCCGCTGCGATACGACGTGGTGATCAGGAGCGTTTGCAGGTACTGATCCTCGGGCTGGGTGATGAAGAGCTGGCCGAGTGGGACTTGCAGGCCGGTGAACAGCGGCACGTTGTAGGGCGCCATCGCCGGAACCGGGAGAACCTCGCGATTCGGATTCACGCTGCCGTCGGCGTTGTAGACCCTGCCGGTGGCGGCGTTGCAGATGTGCTTGTAGAAGAATTGCGTGGAGATGAGGAAGGTCTGGTTGTTGTTGAGAAAGGGGATGAAACGGTTCACATCGAACCCGACCACGGCGTTGACCGAATCGCGGGTGCGGCGTTCACCGATCGTCCGTCCGCCTTCCCCCGGCTGGTTGAACACGTTCGCATTGAAGAGGAACGGGTCGAGCTGTCCCTGGGTAAACGCCGGCTCGTTCTTGAAGTAGGCGAACTCGGAACGCACCACGCTATAGAACTGCGGTACCGCAAAGGTGGTGGTCATCCCGGACACCTGCACCTTCGGCGCGCTCGCGATCGAATGGGTCGGCGCACCACACGTACGATTGCTGTAATCCGGGTTCCCCTGCCCATCGGGACAGACGAGCCCATCATTGAACGAGTTGATCTTCAACGCCGTGCCCTGCTTCCACAAGCCTGGGGTCGCAACTTGCAGTGCGGGAACGTCAAAGTTCGTGTAGTAGTGCGCCAGACTGAAAGTGGCGCCGACGGCGTTGAACTTCAGCAGCAGCCCGCCGCGGGCATCTTGAACAGTTCGAACCGGCGTGCCGATGAGGGGTTGGCTGATGTTGACGGCCGGTGCCGCAAGGCCCGGCGGCGTCCATGGCGACCCCCACGGCGGGAGCGGATAGTAGCCGACCTTGGTGTCGATCGCGCCGAAGCCCTGCAGGAAGGTCTCCGAAATCGGACCGTAGTCGCCGAGATAGTAATCCGTTCGAATCATGTCCAACGGCACCCGGCGTTCGTCCAACGAGATGAGGAAGCCGCCGAAGCTGCTGTCGAGCGGATTGATGTGATCCAGCAACTGGAAGCCGTCGGTCTCGCCCCACGACAAGAGTTGCCGGCCGACCCGCACGAAGAGATCGCCGCTCGAGCCTTCCACGAAAGCCTGGAAGAGACGTTCGCGGTCGGTGCCGCGCTCGTGCACCTGATTGCGCAGCGACGGCACGTCGATGAATCCCTGCTTCTGAATCAACGGAAGCCCCAAGAACGTGATGGGTTTGGTTGCCGTGTAGAGTTGGTTGAACGGGCCTGCCGAGCTGTACTCCCGCGGTCCCCAATCATAGAGACTCTCACCTTCGCCGCGGAAGGTCACCTGCCCGCCCAACGACTTGATGTGGATCGGCAGGTCTTGCAGCAAGCCGAACGGCCCCACGCCTTCCTTCAGCAGGCGGTCCATCTTGTACTTGAGGCTCACCTCGGTGAAAATACGATTCTGTCGCAAGTGTCCGGCATCAGAGTGGGGGAACGTGCCGTTGATGAGATGTTCTTGCGCCTGGACCTGGCGCACGACGTCGCTGCTTGCGTTGACGGGAACGCCGTCATGCGTGTCCTCCGTACCCACCCGCGCGTTGACGTAGGTTC
>CAZTDK010001101.1:0-1989 GCA_964611965.1 uncultured Binatia bacterium (SeqCode)
GATCCACAAGAAGGGGCCTGGAGCGCGGTGCGGCTGGCGGAGACCAGCTACCCCGAGCGCGAGCTCGATCAAATCAAGCGTCTGGTGAACCTGCCGCCGTACGCGCGTGGTGTCATCGTTGACTGCGGACGTTCCATCCGCATCCTGGTGACCGGCACGCCGATCGGCGACCGTCTCTTGGAGATGGCGCTCGGCGACGCCCCCTCATTCGATTGCTGGGTGCATCAGGAGTGGGTGCAGGAGGCGTTGTTCGATGATGCCGACAAGGCCATCCGCGCGTTGCAGCGCTTCATTCGTCAGTACCTCTTGCCGGAGAATATTGCGCGCTACGAAGATATTGTGGCGCGTGCGTGAGGTCTGTAAAATCAAGCGCATGGAAAACAGGAAACGACGAAACTGGACATGCCAAACCGGTCAATGAGGGGCGTGCGCACTGCGTATCTGACGTCGACCGGTTCCGATTTTCCCATTTCGTGTTTCCTGTTTTTCATTTCTTGAGTGTCGCATTGGATGCCGGCTCCCCCGGATTGAGCATGGCTGATTGACTCGGGAGGAGCCGGTTCATATTCTGCCGTGGCGACGAACCATGCCAAGGTCGGAAATGATGAATGGCCCACGAGGGCAACGAAACGGTGAATGGCTGCGCGGCGACGTTGCCGCGATCATCCTCGCCGGCGGGCAGAACAGCCGGATGGGTGGAGCTGACAAGGCCTTTCTCACCGTTAGCGGACAGACGGTGTTCGCGCGAACTCTGGAGCTTCTGCGGCAGTGCTTCCCACAGGTCGTCGTCGTCAGCAACCAACCTCAGAAGTATGCGGGCTACGCCGTCGAGGTGACGTCCGATGAGTTTCCGGGTTGCGGGCCGTTGGCCGGTATTCAGGCGGGTCTCAACGTCATCCGCCGACCCTATGCCTTCGTGGTTGCCTGCGACATGCCGTTTCTGCGTCCCGAGCCCATCGCATTTCTCGCACGACGGTTGGCCGCTCAGGAAGCGATTATCCCGTGCTGGGACGGCGATATCGAGCCCTTGCACGCGATCTACGCGACCGCGTTGCGGCGACGCATCGAAGTGGCGCTCCGCGCCGGTACCCACGCCATTCGTGAGTTTCTGCCGACGATTCATGCCGAGTACGTCAGCGAGGCGATCATGCGTGCGGTCGACGGTGCCGACGAGTCGTTTCGCAACGTGAACACGCCGGAGGACGCGGCGCGATTCGCGGTGCACGTGCAGGCCTGATGCCGTGCGGCGGGGGTGCGCTTGATTGACGTCGGACAAGACCCGCAGTACAGTGCCACGCGAACTACACGAGGCATTGGGTATTGTTCGGCAACGTAACACTGTGGTGACCCACCAATCCGTCGCGCTTGCCAGCATCCTTGGATATCGACCGATTCACTCATCCCATGGGAAGTGACCTCATCCATCAGACGTTTCACAAGTGGACGGATGGCTGCGATGCGCTGCGCTCCCGCATCCATCTCTTCGAGCACGTCCGAGATATTCCCTACTACTATCCGTCGGCACGCGACCCGCGCGAGGTGCTCGAGAGTGGCCGCGGCTCGTGCTCGGGAAAGCATTACCTGCTTGGTGAGATGTTTCGGCTCCTCAAGCTCGACGTTCGCCACATGATTTGTACCCACCGCTTCAACGAGTCGGCGATTGTCTTCCCGGGGCCGATGCAAGAGATGCTCCGGAAAAACGAGATCATCGATATGCACGACTACCTGCAAATTGCGCTGGATGGTGAGTGGGTGGACGTCGATGCCACGTGGCCGAGCGGCTTGCGCGAGTTTGGCTTCCCGGTGAACGAGGACTGGGACGGGAAGAATGCCATGCTGCTCAGCGTTGTGCCGGAGGATCTTTTCACACTCGAAACAAACCCGTCCAAAGCCAGTTCGGATCCCGGATACTATGGCCGCGAGTATGCCTTCAAGGGCGACGCGGTCGTCGAGAACGATCGCCTGTTGGCCGTGTTTTGTTCGGCCAAA
>CAZTDK010001102.1:0-1986 GCA_964611965.1 uncultured Binatia bacterium (SeqCode)
CGACTGGCTGTACAACTGCGTTGAGCCCGACGCTAACCCGGACAACGCCTACACTGTATGTGACAATCACTTCGACGGTGGCGCCGGCGCCTTTCAGGCGCGTCTCAGAATCGACCGCCTCGAGACGTGGACGGCGGGGGGCCCAACGGCGAACAGCGCTGGAGAGCTGATGGTGGAGTCGGCTCGCTTCACGCACCAGTCGACACCCGTCTGTTGCGGGGAGCCGCATACGGCCGGACAGTCGAGCCTGGTGCATTTCTTCACGGGTAAGGCGTTCCCCGGCTCAGCCGGCAACGCTTCGGTCGGGGGACTCAACGTCTATGGAGACGGTTGCGAGCAGCCCCTCGCGAGCTTTTGTTGCCACCATGGCGTCTCGCAAATCGTCCCGGGCAACGGCACCCCTGGCACCCTGTTTCAAGTACAGCTCCTGATGGCCCACGAAATCGGCCACAACACCGGGGGGGAAGAAGACCGTTTCGGATACGCCCAGGATTGGCTGTTCGGCGAAAAATCCGGTCCGACCCTGATGTACTCGGGCTTCGACGGGTTCCCGGCCGAGGAAGTTTTCGTGTACGCGAGCGACGTGGCGGCAAACAAGATCGGCCCGCTCCTCGCGCAGCGCCTTGGCGAAGCCCCCGACGTCACCACCTCCTGTGACTCGGCGCCGGTGATGTGAGGGATTCCAAAAGATCGGCCGCCACATTGTAGTCGCAGGTTTTCAGCCTGCGAAGGACCGACCGCCGCGGTGATTGTGCCGTCGATCCATGCGCCGCACGCCAACCGGCGGCGGGCAGGTCTCCGCCGAAGGACCCACCGCGACCGTGACACGAGCACCATTCCTCTGGAAGGTTTCGGGCGACTTCGATCGTTCGTCCTCAGTAGTCGCGCGTCTGCGCGCAACTGCACGGCGTTGCCCCCGTCGCGCTACACCCGCATCTGCAGTTCGTGTTGAATGCCGCATCTACGCAAGAAGGCCCCACGCCGCAAGAGAAGGTCAGACCCCACGCCGATTCACATCCTGGAGTTTCAGCGAAGATCTGGGTTACAAAGCAGCCCATGTCACAGTTGCGGCGCGATGACCTGCTTCCCCAACTCCGCCAAGAAATCGATCGCCTCCTCCTGCAGCGTGTCCGTCTCGGTCTCGCGCTGGTATTCGGGGGGATTCTGCTGTTTGCAGTTGTCGATTGGGAAGCCGGCAGGCAGCTGGCCTGGTTATATACCGTCAAGACGGTTGGCCTCGCCATGATCATGGTCGCCTATGCGGTGTCGCGTCGGTCGAACATTGCTAGCCGCGCGAACATGCTTGCGTGGCTGACCGTTGCCACGACCTGCGCTGCGACCGCGCTCTCCGGGAGCATTGTCGGTGAATCGACCGGTACCACAATCCTGTGCGTCAGTGCCACGCTCATCAGCGCGATGCTATTTCCGTGGGGTCCCCGCCCTCAGCTTGCGGCAGTTGCCGCCGCCGCCACGGCGATCGGCGTTAATTTCTACTGGGTGCACGGTGGCATGCTCCCACCCGAAATCTACGGGGGCACCGCCGCGACGCTGGCGGCGCTAGGCATGTCCGTTGGCTTGACCTACGAGCTGCAACGGCACCGGGTTGGCCTGATGCGGGAAAATCTTGAACGTCAGCGTGCCGAGCACCAGGTCATGACGCTGAACGAAGACCTCGAACGGCGGGTACGGGAGCGCACGGCCGACCTCGAAGCCCTTGCCTCGACCCTCTCGAATCTGATCGAAAGCAGCGGCGATGCGATCTGGTCGATTGATCGCGCCCATCGGCTCGTCACAATAAACTCACTGGCGAGGCAGCAATTTCATAAGACCTACGGTACCGAGCTGACGCCCGGTATATCTTTTAGCGAGCACCTTCCAGAGGAAAGCCGCATATACTGGCGCAATCTCTATGATCGCGCCCTGGGAGGAGAACGCTTCACGATCGAACAGTCCTCAATTCTGGATAACACGCTCCGGCACTTCCTC
>CAZTDK010001103.1:0-1983 GCA_964611965.1 uncultured Binatia bacterium (SeqCode)
CGGGCGGCTGACGGTGCGCGACAGCCAACTCGCGCTTTTCGTGAATGAAGGCAAGACCGCCGACCTCTTCGAGCCCGGCCTCTACACGCTGACGACGCGCACCCTGCCGGTGCTGACCAGTCTGCGCAACTGGGACAAGCTGTTCGCCTCGCCGTTCAAGTCCGACGTGTACTTCTTCAGCACCCGCGAGCAGCTCGACCAGAAATGGGGCACACCCAACCCGGTCACCATCCGCG
Source organism: uncultured Binatia bacterium (SeqCode) (assembly GCA_964611965.1). Lineage (GTDB taxonomy): Bacteria > Desulfobacterota > Binatia > HRBIN30 > HRBIN30 > CAZTDK01. The sequence continues at coordinate 237 of CAZTDK010001103.1, forward strand.
ACAAGGAATATGGCCCGATTCGCATCCGCGCCTTCGGCGCGTACTCGTATCGCCTCAATGATGTCCGCCTCTTCTACCAGAAGGTGAGCGGCACGCGTGAGCTCTACACCGTCGACGACGTCGACGGCCAGCTGCTCGCCATGATCATGACGGCGATGGCCAGCTTCCTGGGCGCATCTCCGGTGGCGTTCGTCGACATGGCAGCGAACCAAACGGCATTCTCGGAAACCCTGAAGGAACCGGTCGGCAAGGCCCTGGCCGCCTACGGTCTGCAGCTCGAGACGTTCATGGTGCAAAGCGTGTCGCTGCCCGAGGAGCTGCAAGAACGCTTCGACCGCGCCGCGTCGATGCGCATCGTCGGCGACGTCGGCAAGTATGCGCAGTATGAAACGGCGGACAGCATTTCCACCGCCGCCGCGAATCCGAGCGGTGCCGCCGGCGTCGGTGCGGGTCTCGGCGCCGGCATGGCCATCGGCCAGACCATGGCAGCAAATCTGGCAGGCGCCCCGCGACCCAGCGCCGCGCCCGCGGAAGTGGCGGATCCGGTGAAGGCGATCGAACAGCTGCACGACCTGCTGGTCAAGGGTATCCTCACGCAGGCGGAGTTCGACGCCAAGAAGGCCGAGCTGCTGCAGCGCATTCGTTGAGCGCGCCGCTCCGGCAAGCAATCGTCCAGGCGTACGGACCCTGATGACCATCACATGCCCCGGCTGCGGCGCCCCCGTGCCGTTCCAATCCGCCGTGTCGGTGTTCGCGACCTGCGCGTTTTGCCGCTCGATGCTGGTGCGTCGCGACCTCAACCTCGAAGTCATTGGCAAGATGGCGGTGGTCCTCGATGACCCCACGCCCTTGCAGCTGCAGACACACGGGCGCTTCGATAACAAGCCATTCGCGCTGATCGGCCGCCTGCGCCTGGCCTGGACCGATGGCAGTTGGAACGAGTGGTGCGCGCTGTTCGTCGATGGACGCTACGGCTGGCTCGCCGAGGCCCAGGGCTTCTACATGATGAGCTTCGCAACCACGGACACCGCCACATTGCCCGACGCCGCCACGATTCAACCCGGCATGACGGTACGCATCGGCGGCCGATCGTACAGCGTCGACGACATCAAGCGGCCCACCTGTGCCGGCAGTGAAGGCGAGCTGCCCTTTCCGGCACTGGTCGGCCGCCAGAGCGTCAGCATCGATTGTTCCGGTCCGGGCGAGACCTTTGCCTCGCTCGACTACTCGGAGGACGGCGTCCAGGCGTACGCGGGACGCTATGTGGATTTCGCCGACCTCAAGCTCTCGAATCTCAGGAAGTTGGATGGCTGGTGACGCGGCCGCACCACGGCCAGCGCCGGTGGCCAAGACGTTCACCTGCCCGTCATGCGGAGCGGCCGTCGTCCTGCGCGCCGCCGGCCACTCGCTGGTCGTCACCTGCAGCGCCTGTCACACGCTCATCGACGCGGCGGACGAAAACTATCGCATTCTCGCCCAGTATCAGGCGCAGAAGACCTTCGACCCGCTGATCCCGCTGGGACAACGCGGGAAGGTACGCGGCGAGATCTTCGAAGTGATCGGCTATCTGCGGCGCAGCAATGCGGGGCAAACGGTCACCTGGGACGAATACCTGCTCTTCAACCCGTACCAGGGTTTCCGCTGGCTGCATCACTATCACGGCCATTGGACCTACATCTTGACCGTGAAGAGCAAACCCGAGGTCAGCGCCGGCCGCGCAGTCACCGCGAAGTACCTCGGCCGGAGC
>CAZTDK010001104.1:0-1981 GCA_964611965.1 uncultured Binatia bacterium (SeqCode)
TCCAGCAATGCTTGCAATTTCATAATGCCCCAACAGGATGAATCACTACACTAGTCGGCTCTCCCGGAGCGTATCGACTCGTCGGCGCCGTGGATCGGGTCGAAATTCCGTCGACCGTACAGGCGGTACTGGCGGCGCGCATCGATCGGTTGGCGGAACGCGAAAAGCGCGTGCTGCAGACGGCCGGGGTCATCGGCAAGAATTTCGCGCGGCCGCTGCTGGCACAGATCATCGAAGCACATGGCCGGGCTCCCCTCGCCGCCGCCGATCTCGACGGCGCGCTGCGCCTGCGCTGCGATCTCGATTTTCTGTTCGAGCGCGCCCTCTACCCAGTGCCGGAGTACGCCTTCAAGCACCCGCTCACGCACGAGGTCGCCTACGGCTCGCAGCTCCAGGAGCGGCGGCGCGCCGTGCACGCAGCGCTGGCACGCGTCCTCGAAGAGGGGCACGAGGCGCCGGCTTTGCTGGCGCATCACTGGGACGAGGCGGGCGAGATCGAACCCGCCGCGCACTGGCACCGTCAGGCGGCGCTCGAGGCGGGCATGACGGACGCCGACACCGCGGTGCGGCATTGGGAGCGTGCGTGCGATCTGCTCGGTCAGTTGCCGGAAACGCGCGAACGTCTTTGCGTCGCCGCCGCTGCCCGTGCCCAACTCTTGTGGATCGAGACGCGCCGCGGGACAGCGCCGGAGCGGGCGCGCGCGCTTTTCGAGCATGCGCACAAGCTCACCGAGCGTGCCGGCGATCTGTCCTCGCTGGCGCACACCCGCTTCGCCTATGCCAATTACCTGCTCTATTCGGGCCAACCCGGGAGCCCAGAGGAGGCGCGCCAGGCGCTTGCGGATGCCGAGCACGCCGGCGACGTGGAGATGCAGATCGTGGCGTGCTGGGCTTGCACCGCGACCAGCTTCTTCGGCGAGGACATCTCCCTCGCGGTGCGCCAGTGCGAGCGAGGCATCGCGCTCTGCGGCGAGGATCTGGACCTCGGTGCACACGTGCTCATGTACAGTCCGTGGATTTTTTTCCGCGCCTCGGGTGGCGGGGCGATGGCACTGAGCGGGCGTCTCGCCGAGGGCGCAGCGCTCATCGAGCAGGCCCTCGCCGAACGCGGCCGGCGATATTACCTCTCGCAGGCCATGTGTGGAGGGTTCGCCGTCATTGAGAATCGGATCAGAGGAGATTACCGGGCGGCACTCGCTGTCGCACGGCGCTCTTTGGAGAGCTTCATTGAGCTCGGCGGTACGCGCGGCGGGCACGTCTGGCTCCTCGTTCACCTGGGGCAGGCGCTCGCCTTGAATGGCGACATGGATGGAGCGCGGGACGCCCTGGGCCGGTCGCTCCGCTTGACGACGGAAATCAGGACGTTCCACCACATGCTCCCGGAAATCCAAACCTGGTTGGCACACATAGCGCTGGCGGTCGGCGACACCGATCTCGCACGGCGTGAGCTCGATGCCGGCTTTGAACACGCGCGCCGCCAAGAGCTCGTTGTGCCCCTCGTCTACGCGCACGTCGTAGGCGCGCGCCTGCTGCGCATGCAAGGCGCCGGCGTGGAGGCCGTCGAACGTGAGCTTGCAGAAGCGGAGCGGCTGGCCGGCAAGGTCAGCGCCCACGCCCTGCTGCCGGAAATCCACAGCGAGCGCGCCGCCCTTTTTCTACACGACGGGCGGGTGGATGACGCGCGCCACCAGCTCGAACACGCCCGCTATCTCTACCGCGCGATGGGTGCGGGGCCGAACGCCGACCGCCTCACAGCGCACATCGAGGACTTGGCCCGATGAATGTCCCAAATGCAGCACCGAGAATCTCGCCGACTCGCCCTTCTGCGAGTAGTGTAGCGCGCCCTTGGAAGCGGTCTGCCCGTCGTGCGGCGCGGGTAACCCGCCGACGGCGAAGTTCTGTCGCAAGTGTCGGGCTGAGATGGCGGGAGCGGGGGCGTCGAGTTCTTCTGCCAACTCCGAGCCGCAACTCCCGAGCCCCA
>CAZTDK010001105.1:0-1978 GCA_964611965.1 uncultured Binatia bacterium (SeqCode)
GCCGGGCGCCGCTATTTCGTCTCCCTATCGGACGCGTACACGCAGTGGCACGCGCGCCCCCTCGAGCTCATCGGCCCCGCCATGCAGCTGCGACTCGATGCCGGCGTGCTGCCGGTGTGCTTGACGCAGGCCGAGTTGGACCGCGTGCGTGTCCAATCCACGCCATCAAGTAGTCGAGACGAGCTGCCGATGCGCGGCTGGCTGGCCGCGCCGCTGTCCGATCGTGACGGACGCAACCTCGGCGTGCTGCAGCTCTCGGACAAGCCGGAGGGCGAGTTTAGCGAAGACGATCTGATCATCCTCGTCCAACTCGCGCAGATGGCATCGATCGCTCTCGAGAATATCGTCTACCATCAGGAGCACGAAGCCAATCGGGTCAAGGACGAGTTTCTCGCCATGCTGTCGCACGAGCTGCGCACCCCGCTGCAGGCCATGCTGACCTGGGCACAAATGCTGCGGACCACCCAGCTCACCCCGGCCGCCACCGCGCGCGGGCTCGAAGTCATCGAGCGCAGCGCCAAGGCGCAGGCGCAGCTCATCGAGGAGCTGCTGGACGTCTCGCGCATCATCAACAACAAGCTGCGGATCGAGATGCAGCCGCTGGACATCGTCAAGGTCGTCGACGCAGCGGTCGATGCGGTGCGCCCGAGTGCCAGCGCGCTCGAAGTCGAAGTGGTTCGGCTGTTGGGCACCGCACCGTGCCGGGTGTCCGCCGATCCGCACCGGCTGCAACAAATCATCGGCAACCTGTTGTCGAACGCCGTCAAGTTCACCCCCAAGGGCGGCCGGGTAGAGGTGGAATTGGTCCAGGCCGCGGGCCATGCCCACCTTCGCGTCAAAGACACCGGCAAGGGCATCTCCACCGACTTCCTGCCGTACATCTTCGACCGCTTCCGTCAGGCCGACAGCTCCACCACCCGCGCGCAAGGCGGCCTGGGTCTGGGCCTGTTCGTGGCGCGCCGCCTGGTGGAGCTCCATGGCGGCAGCATCCGTGCGGAGAGCGCCGGAGAAGGAAAAGGCGCGACCTTCACGGTCGAGCTGGCGGTTTACGGCAATGGCGCGCAAACCGGTATGGCGCTACCCCAAACCGCAGTTTATAGCGATCCTCCACCACGGCGAACGAACGGGCTGCGACTGGACGGCGCGCGGCTGATGGTCGTCGACGACGAAGACGATACGCGCGAGTGCCTGGCCGTCGTCTTGCGGCAGTACGGCGCGCTGGTTACCGCCTTCAGCTCCGCACCCGAAGCCTTGGCAGCGATCGAGCAGGACGTACCCGACGCATTGCTCTGCGACGTGAGTATGCCCGGCGAGGACGGCTACACGCTCATGCGCAAGATCCGCGCACTCGCTCCCGAGCGTGGCGGGCATGTCCCCGCGGCCGCGGTGACGGCGTACGCTCGCGCCGAGGACCGCTCGCGCGCGCTGGCCGCCGGCTTCAACGCGCACGTGCCCAAGCCGATCGAGTCCTACCAGCTCGCACAGATCGTCAGCCGCCTGCTGCGCCGCGGGCCGCGAAACTAGGCCTGCAAGTTCCAAGTCCAACAACCAGAGTTCCCGATGCCGACTGAAGAAGATCCACAGATTGATGCAGATTAACGCAGATGCTCATGGAGAACTGCAGCTGTACTACTAACGGTCAACTTCTTGCCAACCAACGAGGATGTTGGACGATCTCTGCTCCCTCGCCCGAGCGTTGTTCCCGCTCGGGAGAGGGTTGGGGTGAGGGCATACGCTGGATGCCGCAACTTGTCCGGCGAACCGCGAAGATGCTGAACCCCACGCCCACTCAGCCCGGGCACTCCGCAGGCCATCGATTCCGGTAAGCCTCGGAAAGGCCGGGTTAGAAGAATCCGACGCTATCGGAATCAACACTTTACAGACGGAAAAGTAGGCTGTCCCCATTTTCCGCCACTGAATTCTGCGTATCCGTTCGGCCAGCCACGTATCGAGCTGAGCCCCGGGATTTGCGAGCCTC
>CAZTDK010001106.1:0-1974 GCA_964611965.1 uncultured Binatia bacterium (SeqCode)
GTGAGACGCTCGCCCTTCGGCAACAGGACCTTGCGCGTGTCATCGGTCAGGCGGGCGGCTGTTTCCTTGCCCACCAGCAGCTTCTTCACCTTCTTCAGGGTCGATTCACGCGTGATCCGCTGTTCATCCTGCTGGTCTTGCTTGAGCTTGGCGACTTCGTCGTCTTCGATCGCCTTGCTGCGCTCGTCCTTGGACACGCCCTTGCGGGAGAAGACGCGCGCATTGATGACCGTCCCCTCGACGCCGGGCGGCACCTTCAACGACGTATCGCGCACCTCGCCGGCCTTCTCGCCGAAGATGGCACGCAGCAGCTTCTCTTCGGGAGACAGCTGCGTTTCCCCCTTGGGGGTAATCTTGCCGACCAGAATGTCGCCGGGGCGAACCTCGGCACCGATCCGAATGATCCCACTCTCGTCGAGGTCCTTCAGGGCTTCCTCACCGACATTGGGAATGTCGCGCGTGATCTCTTCGGGGCCGAGCTTGGTATCACGAGCGACGCACTCGAACTCCTCGATGTGCACCGACGTGAAATAGTCATCTTTCACGACGCGCTCGCTGATGAGGATGGAGTCTTCGAAGTTGTACCCGCCCCACGGCATGAAGGCCACTAGCACGTTGCGCCCGAGGGCAAGCTCGCCCATGTCGGTCGATGCGCCGTCGGCGATCACCTCACCGGCTTCGATGTGATCCCCTTCGTGCACGATCGGCTTTTGATTGATGCAGGTGCTCTGATTGGAGCGCTGGTACTTGGTGAGATTGTAGATGTCGACGCCCGGGTCACGCCCGGAGTCGCTCGGCTTGTCCGCCTTGATGACCACACGGTTCGCATCGACGCTCTCGACCACACCGGAGCGTCGGGCGAGCACCGTCACGCCCGAGTCACGTGCCACCACGCGTTCCATGCCGGTACCCACCAACGGCGCATCGGTGCGCAGCAAAGGAACCGCCTGGCGCTGCATGTTCGAGCCCATCAACGCACGGTTGGCGTCGTCGTTTTCGAGGAACGGAATCAACGACGCCGCCACGCTCACGAGTTGGTTGGGCGAGACGTCCATGAATTCGACCTGTTCGGGACGCACCATGGAGAACTCGCCACCGATGCGCGCCGACACCAGATCCGCGGTGAAGGTGCCTTTGGCATCGATCGGCGCGTTGGCCTGGGCGATGACGTGATCCTCTTCCTCCAGGGCTGACAGGTACTTGATGCGGTCCGTGACGCGCCCATTCTCCACTTCACGGTACGGCGTCTCGACGAAACCGAATTCGTTGACGCGTGCGTAGGTCGACAGCGAAGCGATCAGACCGATGTTCGGTCCTTCCGGCGTTTCGATGGGACAGACGCGGCCGTAGTGGGTCGGGTGCACGTCACGCACCTCGAAACCGGCGCGCTCGCGTGTCAAGCCGCCCGGGCCGAGGGCTGAGAGGCGCCGCTTGTGGGTAATTTCGGAGAGCGGATTCGTCTGGTCCATGAATTGGGACAGCTGGCTGGACCCGAAGAACTCCTTGATCACTGCTGACACGGGCTTGTAGTTGATCAGCTCCTGAGGCATCAGCGTCTCGATGTCCTGCAGGCTCATACGCTCTTTGATGGCGCGTTCCATGCGCACCAAGCCGATGCGATACTGATTTTCCACCAGTTCGCCGACGGCACGCACGCGGCGGTTGCCGAGGTGATCGATATCGTCGATCGTCCCGTTGCCGTTCTTCAGCTCGATGAGGTAGCGCACGACCTCGAGAATATCTTCGCGGCGCAGCGTGCCTTGATCGAGCGGCGCATGCAGGCGCAGCTTGTGGTTGAGCTTCAGGCGTCCGACGCGCGAAAGATCGTAGCGTTCGGCATTGAAGAACAGGTTATTGAAGAACGTCGTCGCGGTTTCGATGGTCGGCGGATCCCCGGGGCGCAGGCGGCGGTAGATCTCGATGATGGCATCTTCCGGCGAATTGATGTTATCGAGGAGCAGTGTGTTGCGCAGC
>CAZTDK010001107.1:0-1970 GCA_964611965.1 uncultured Binatia bacterium (SeqCode)
GACTACTACGAAACCGACGTCACCCTGGAAGAGTTGATCGATATCATGTTCGAGGATCTGGAGCTCCCGGACCTCGAACGCAAGAAGCTGCGCGAGATCGCTGCGCAACGCTTCGTCAAGCGCAAGGGCTACCGCGCCGTGGGCGTGCGCGTCCGCCTCGACAAACGCCGCACAGTCAAGGCCAAGGTGCGACGCCGCCTCGCGACGCGCCATACGAGCGAGCATTTTCCGGACGACCGCAAGCGCTTCCCGTTCCATGATGACGACCTCATCTTCCGCCACATGGTCACCGACACGCGTAAGGAGTCCAACGCCATCGTCCTCTGCCTCATGGACACCTCGGGATCGATGGACACCATGAAGAAGTATCTGGCGCGCAGCTTCTTCTTCCTGCTCTACCAATTCATCCTCACCAAGTACCGCAACGTCGAGATCGTCTTCGTTGCGCATCACACCGAAGCGCACGAAGTGACCGAGGAAGAGTTCTTTCACAAGGGCGAGTCGGGCGGCACCTTCATCTCGTCGGCCTATCAAAAGGCGCTGGAGATCATTCAGGCGCGCTACCATCCCTCCCTGTGGAACATCTACGCCTTCCATTGCTCCGACGGCGACAACTTCGACTCCGACAATCCGGCGGCCCTGCGCGGCGCCAAGGAGCTCGCCGAGATCTGCAACTTGTTCGGCTACGGCGAGATCAAGCCGCTGGGCTCGCGCTACTACGAGAGCTCGATGCTCAATATCTTTCGCCGCCTCGATGTCGACCATTTTCAGACGGTGCTCATCGAGCGCAAGGAAGACATCTGGCCGAGCTTCAAAGCCTTTCTCGCGAAGGACCGCGGCGCCGAGAGCGCACCTGCACAACCATGACCACACCGTACGAGCTGAAGGATCTCGAGGCGTGGGATGCCCGTATCCGCGAGAAGGTGCAGGAGTTCGGGCTAAACTGTTACCCGCAAGAGTTCGAGGTCTGCGACCACAACCAAATGCTGGGGTACATGGCGTACTCCGGCATGCCGTCTCATTACCCGCACTGGTCGTACGGCAAGTCCTACGAAAAGCTGAAGACGCTGTACGACTACGGCATCTCCGGGATCCCCTACGAGATGGTCATCAACTCCAACCCGGCGCTGGCGTACTTGATGCGCGACAACTCGCTGCTGCTGCAGATCCTGACCATGGCCCACGTCTATGGACACAATGATTTCTTCAAGAACAATTTCACGTTCAAAACGACGCGTGCCGAGTACACGATCGACACCTTCAAAGCGCACGGCAACCGCGTCCGCACCTACGTCGAGAACCCGAGCATCGGCCTGGAAAGGGTCGAGGCCGTACTCGACGCGGCGCATGCCGTCTCGTTACAGTGCCGCCGCAACCTGGCCGTCCGCAAGCGCACGCCCGAAGAAACCCGCCAGCAACTCCTCGACGCCGCGCGCCCGCCCAACGACCCCTTCCAGCGTATTCACCGCCGGCAAGAGGTCGTCGAACCCGATCTCCGCAAGGTCCCGTTGGCGCCCGACGAAGATCTCCTGTTGTTCATCCGCGATCACAACCCGTTCCTGGCCGAATGGGAGCAGGACCTGCTGACCGTCGTGCACGAAGAGGCGCAGTACTTCATTCCCCAGATCGAAACCAAGATCATGAACGAAGGCTGGGCCACGTACTGGCACAAGCGCATCCTCGACAGTCTCGAGCTGCCGCAGGACCTGCAGCTCGAGTTCATCGTGCGCCACAACCAGGTCGTGCGCCCGTTCCCGGGCGGCCTCAACCCCTACCACATCGGCTTGCGCGTATGGGAGGACATTTGCCGGCACTATGACGCACCCACCCCGGAAGAAGCGCAGGCCTTGGGCACTCGCCACCCGAGCGGCACGCAAAAATTGTTCGAGACGCGCGAGGTCGACCGCGACGTCTCCTTCTTGCGCCGGCATCTCACCCCCGCTCTCATGCGCGACCTCCACCTATTTGAG
>CAZTDK010001108.1:0-1970 GCA_964611965.1 uncultured Binatia bacterium (SeqCode)
CGATGTCCCAGATGCGGTAGCCCTCGCGCCGGCCGATGACCAGGTCGATGCCCAGTGCCTCGAAGGTTCGCACGCGCCCCGGGCAGACATAGCGCGCGGCCAAGTCCAGAATCCGCTTCTTCGCATCGTTCATTGGAGTGAGCGCCTCCGACTACCGCGGCGGACGCTAGCACGGTGCCCCCGGGCTGGGTACTCGGCGACGTCGGCGGACTCTAACGGTGCTGCCCACGACCGGGCTGGCATTCGCTTGCCTTTGACTTGGCTGTTGCTTGCGGGTACCCGTTCCTGCTAGGGCTGGTTGGCGGTTTGAATTGCCTGCAGTGCCGGACTGCTTGAAGTACGCACCGGCGGCGCGGCACGCCCTACGGAACCTTTGGCAGTGCCCCGACCTTTTCAGGGTAATGCCCCGGATGTGGAGATAGTGCACGACGTGACACCCAAGAATGAGCATACGCCTGCTCCCGAAGCTGCAGGGGGCAGTGGGGCCGATCTAGCGCGCCGCTGTCGGCTGGCGGCGCAGCGGCTCGGCTTCAAGAGTCTCTACGCCGAACAGGAGCGTTCGGTGACCGCGTCGCTCGCGAACCGCGACGTCCTGGTGGTGCTGCCCACCGGGTACGGGAAATCGGCGTGCTATCAGGTTCCGTCTATGGTTCTGCCGCGGCCGGTGGTGCTGGTCTCACCGCTGTTGGCGCTGCTGCGTGATCAACACGAGAAGCTGCTGAAGCGCGACATCCCGGTGGAGCGCATCGATGGGACGGTGCGTGGCCCGGCGCGGCGTGCGGCGCTGAAGCGGGTCGCCGCCGGTGGCTCGTTGCTCGTGATGACCACCCCGGAGACGCTTGCCGGCGAAGAGCTGGGAGCGGCGTTGCAGGCCTCGGGCCTCGGGCTTGCCGCGGTCGATGAGGCGCACTGCATCTCCGAATGGGGACACGACTTCCGTCCGGCGTATCTGCGGCTTGGCGAACGCCTGCGCGAGCTCGGCGCGCCGCCGATTCTGGCACTGACCGCGACCGCGACGCAGAGCGTGCGTGACGATATCATCCGCTACCTCGGTATGCGCGAGCCGGATGTCGTTGCCAGCTCGCCGCACCGTGCCAATCTGGCCTTCGAAGTCTTGGAGATCTCCGGTGCCGATCGCCTGCGCGCGATGGCCCGCTTCGTCAAACGCCTGCGCCGTCCGGGCATCGTCTACTGCGCCACCACCAAAGCGGTGGATGATCTCTACGGCGCTCTGCGCCTGCTCCGCATGCCGGTGCACCACTACCACGGCCGCATGACCGCGAAGGAGCGCAACGCCGAGCAAGCGCTCTACATGAAGCATGGCCGGCGCACGATCATGGTGGCCACGAGCGCGTTTGGGCTGGGAATCGACAAGCCCGATATCCGCTACATCGTGCACTTCCAGTCGCCGGCGTCACTCGAACAGTACGTGCAAGAGGCCGGACGCGCCGGCCGCGACGGACGGCGGTCGGATTGTGTGCTGCTGTATGATCCGAAGGATCGCGAGATCCACGAAGCGCTGCTGCAGACCAGCCGCGTGCGTCCCGACCAGCTGTATCGTTTGGCCTCGGCGCTCGCCGCCTACGCCGGAGAGGAGCGTGTGCCAGATCTCGAGGGCCTGGCATTGTCGGCACAGCTCAGCGAACGCCTGGTGAAGGCGTTGTTGGCGGTGCTCGAAGAAGCCGGCCTCGTGACCCTCGATGACGACACCATTCGTATCACCACCGCCGCGTCGGAGTTCGAAGAACAGGCACGCAGCCTCGCGGGCCGTTTCGTAACGCTGCGTACACAAGACGGCCGGCGGCTCGATCGCCTTGCCGAATACGCCGATACCAGCCTTTGCCGCGCCGTCTTCCTGCGCCAGTATTTTGGCGAGACAGCCGGCGAACCCTGCGGCCTGTGCGACATCTGTCGCGACGCACCGGAACGCCCGTCGACATTCTGGCAGCCGATCGCGCGCCCGGAACGCG
>CAZTDK010001109.1:0-1965 GCA_964611965.1 uncultured Binatia bacterium (SeqCode)
ATGAAACGCTGCTGCCCGCTCTCCGCATCGATGATTTGCGCGCGGCGAAACAGCTGTGCCGGGTCGCGCTCGCCCGGGCCGATCAGGCGAACGGCGGCAACCGTGAAGCGGCGGGCCACGAGGTCACCCAGCGCGGTCTCGTACTGCTCCGGCCGGACGAGGAAATCGGAGAGGACGACCGCGACCCCGGGCGAGCGTTGGCCGCGTAACGCCGCGGCGATGCCGGTGGCGAGCGCGGTGTCGCCGCGCGGCCGCAGTGCCAGCAGAGCGTCACGCACATGTTGCAATGCCTGACGATGCCGAAAGAACGGCGAAGCCAGATGCAGCTGCGGCAGCCCCGCCCCGACGCCGACGATGCGCACCGGATCGTTGTTGCAGAGGCTGATGTAGGCCAGGCTGGCAGCGAGACCGAGGGCGAAGCCGACTTTGCCGTCGCTGGCCGGCGCGGCCATCGATGCCGACGTGTCGACAAAGATGTGCAACGGCGCCTCGCGCTCGGCGCGGAATGTCTTGATCAGCAACTGATCCAGACGACCGTAAGCGTTCCAGTCCAGATGACGCAAATCATCGCCGGGGTCGTACGACTTGTAGCTTTCAATCTCGATGCCCGAGCCCTGCGCGCCGCGCGGCATCGGCGTGTTGCCGGGCCGCGTGCTGAGCGAACGGCGCACGCTGAGATGCAGCCGATCGAGCTTGCGCAGGAAGCCGGGGGTCAGCACCGCCGCGAGAACGGCGCCAGTGTCAATGCCGGAGCCGCCGGACACCATGCAACGTGCGCTCGATCAGCGTCCGCGGATCGATGCCGTCGGCGATCGCCGCGAAGTTCAGCACCAACCGGTGATTCAGCGCCGGGACCGCCACCTGGTCGATATCGTCGTACGTGACGTTCACGCGGGCATCCAGCAAGGCGCGCACTTTAGCGCCGAGCAGCAACGCCTGGCCGCCGCGGGGACTGGAGCCGAAGCTGACGTAGCGGGCCACCTGCTCATCCACCGGTACCGGACTCTCGCCTGGCGGCGCATACTTCGACTCCCCGGGCACCGTCGCTCGTACCAGCGCTGCGGCGTAGGCCTCGAGGTGGGGCGCCACCAGCACCTCACGCACCAAATTGCGCAGCCCCTCGACTCGCGTCGCCGCCTCCTCGCGGGTGAAGACCGGTTCGATTGTTGGCAACGTGGGGCCGGTCGTGCTGCCGATGATGCGCTGCATCTCGGTATGGTCCGGATAGCGCAGCACTACCTTGAACAGAAAGCGGTCGATCTGCGCCTCCGGCAGCGGGTACGTCCCTTCCATCTCGATCGGGTTGAGGGTTCCCAGGACAAAGAACGGGCGCTCGAGTCGGTAGGTGGTGCCGGCGACCGTCACTTGCAACTCAGCCATGGCTTCGAGCAACGCGGCTTGCGTTTTGGGCGTGGCGCGGTTGATCTCGTCGGCGAGGACCACGTGGGCGAAGAGCGGGCCGGGCACGAAGGTAAACTCACGCCGGCCGTTCTGTTCCATGACCATGCGTGTCCCGGTGACGTCGGCGGGCATCAGATCGACGGTAAACTGAATGCGGTTGAAGGACAGGTTGAGGGCCTCGGCCAACGACCGCACGATCAACGTCTTGCCGGTGCCGGGCACCCCTTCGATCAACACGTGGCCGCCGGCGAAGAAGGCGATCAGGATCTGGTCGAGCATTTCTCCATGCCCGACGATGATGCGCCCGAGCTGCTCGCGCAGGCGCGCGAACACCTCCTGGAACTCATGGACGGCTTGCTGTGGCGAGTCGGCGATCATTGCTCAACGGACCGGCGCGCCGCGTGCTGCCGTGGCGGTCGCGCGCCGCGCGACCGGTTCAATGCGCACCATCTGAGAGGTCGCGGGTGGAGTAGACGCGGCGGACGATGTCCTCGTACTCGGGCGGGATCTCGGCTTTGCGCAGCGCGTCGTCGCGCAGCTGCAGCTCGTTGAGCGCGGCCGTTG
>CAZTDK010001110.1:0-1963 GCA_964611965.1 uncultured Binatia bacterium (SeqCode)
TCGCATATGCCGAGTTCTTCGAGGCCTACCGGGAGCTGGAGCGCGCCGCGGGCCGTGATCGCGACATCATGCAGCGAGTGCCGGACCTCGCGCGCGCTACCGGCATTTTCGAAGTGCGCGAATGGGACGTTCTCATACCGTCGACCTTCCCGGGTCATCTGGACATCTTTCGGGCGGTCTACTCGCGGGTGATCAATCTATTGACGCCCGCGCTACGCGAGCAGTGCGATACGGCAGAGGCTCGACGGGAATTCGATCGCTGGTGCGCGGACGATCTGGCATACGCCCAAGTGGGACTGCGCATTGCACGCTTGGATCGGATGTAGCGCGACCAAGGCTCCCACATATCGATCCAGGACTGCGAGGAACGGCTGTGAGCCAACTAGACGAGCTCTACGACGACCGCACACCGACCACAGCATGCCGCCCATGACGATCGCACCTGGCCGCTTCTGCTTCATGGTGATGCCGTTCGGCCGGAAACCGTCGCAGGCCGACGCCGGCAAGGGACCCGCCGAGATCGACTGCAACGCGCTCTGGGACAAGGCGTTCTACCCGCTGCTTACGGAGCTCGGCTATCAGGCGATCCGTGCGGATCAGGAGACGGGCGCGCTGATCATCAATCAGATGCTCGAGCGGCTCTATTTCTCAGATCTGGTGATCGCAGACCTCACCATCCCGAACGGCAACGTCTACTACGAGATCGGGATTCGTCACGCTGCGAAGCAGAGCGGGTGCGTCCTTGTCGCCGCCGACTGGTCGAAGGCGCTCTTCGACGTCGCGCAGATGCGTGCCCTCCGCTATCCGCTGCCGAACGGCGACATCGACGAGGAGACGGCGCGGGGGATCCAGGACGCGCTCCGGCCGCACATCGAGAAGATGAAGAACGGAACGTCGCCGATGTACGACCTGCTGCCCGGCTATCCAGGCCCGGTCGACCCGCGGCGGGCGTCAGGCGTGCGCGACCAGGCGGCGGCGCTCGCGGCGTTCCAGGGCGAACTCCGCGCCGTTCGCGCCATGCCGATCACGCTCCAGATTCAGGCAGCGAAGGCGCTGGCTACGAAATACCCGGCGGGCATAGCGCCACCCGTGATCGCGATCGGCGTCGTCCGTGCGCTCGCCGACGCCCCTGCCAACGTGGCGGACTGGCAGGACGTCCTGACGTACATCGAGGCGCTCGACGGGAACGTTGCAACCGAACCGTATCTGTGCGAGCAACGCGCGCTCGCTCTCGGCAAGGTCGGGCGCCCGATGGACGCGATCGCCGCCCTGCTCGCGCTCATCGATGTCGCCGGCGATAGCTCCGAGCGGCAGGGCCTCCTCGGCGGCCGTTTCAAGGAGCTCATGAACGCGGCTAAAGCGGCGGGTCGTCCGGCGGCGGAAGTCGCCGACTGCCTCTCGCAGGCGATCGCGCACTATGAGCGCGGCATGCTGCTTGATTTGAATGACTACTACCCGACGTCCAACCTCCCCCGCCTCTATCGGCTTCGCGGCGAGGAGGGCGACCAATCCCGCGCCGAAACGGCGCTGCAGGTGACGAGTGCAGCGTGCGAGCGCGCGCTCGCGCGTGGCTCGACCGATGAATGGATCCGCCCGACGCTCCTCGGGGTCGCCTTCGATCTTGCCGACGTGCGCAAGGCCGAGGAGGCGGCCGCGAAGGTCCGGCTGGAGGGCGCGCGCGCGTGGAAGCTCGACACGACGCTCGACAACCTCGCGATCAGCCTCGGGCACGTCGCCGATCCCGCGACGCACGAACGGCTCGCGGCGATTCTCGCCGATCTGCGCCGCCTGAACGAACGGGGACCGCAGGGACGATGAACAAGCGCGAGCATCTCGACCGTACGCGCGCCCGAAGCGGATCCTGGCGCTCGACGGCGGCGGCATCCGCGGCGTCCTGACGCTCGAATATCGTATCCGTTCGGCCAGCCACGTATCGAGCTGAGCCCCGGGATTTGCGAGCCTC
>CAZTDK010001111.1:0-1956 GCA_964611965.1 uncultured Binatia bacterium (SeqCode)
TGAGGGTGGGGGCGTTGCCGCGGTCAACGCACCAGGCGCCGCCGCAGATGCGCCGGCTGGCAATGAGCCGAAGCCGGCGCAGGATCAGCAAGCGCAGCAGCCGACGCCTCCCGCGCCAGCGGCCACTCCGGGAGATGTGGCGGCTGGCTCGATCTACGATTCCAAGGACACGACCTTCTCGATGGACACGCCAACCGAAGTCAAGGATATCCCGCCGATTTCCGGTCACGGAGTGACCATGATGATGAATCTTGATCCCCAGTGGGCCGATGGCACTGCAAACCAAGACGATGTCGCCCTCCTCAAGCTCGGGGACAACCTCGAGCTCAGCAAGAACGTTCACTTCTTGCGCCTGCAATACACGGATGCGAACGGCAGCGAGCACAGTATCGGGTCGGATATGACAACGTGGCAGGATATCCAGCCGCCATACTCCATCGCGGCAACCGTCAACGAGAATCAGCTGGCGCTCATCGTCAACGGCAAGCTGGTCGCGCATGATACGACCGAGGGATTGCCGTACGAACCGACCGCTGATCCGACGCTCCAAATCGGCTGCTTCGACTATCCCGCCAGCCGGCCGTGTGCTCCTGGTGACGCGAGCGGCGTGGTCGTGGTGCCGCCGGTCTCGAACGCGGAGTTGATCACCAAGACGACGCCGGCGAATGCCAAGCATTGAAACTCGGGCAGCGTATGCGGCACTGTGCGCGTTTCTTTGACCATAGGCCGGTGTCGCAGCTCCCAGCCGTTGGCCTGCGCCCTGTGACATGGCTGCGGTCTCAGATCGATTTGTTTCCAACCGTAGTCCTACGGCTGGCGCGGGCGTGGCCATGAGCCGGGGTACCCGCCCGCCGGTACCGATGCTGCGCTTCCTCGGTGCCACCGGCACCGTGACCGGCAGCCGATTTCTCATCGACACACCTACGGCGCGCATCCTTGTCGACTGTGGCTTGTTTCAAGGCCTGAAGGTGCTGCGCGAGCGCAACTGGGCGACCTTTCCGGTTGACCCCGCGTCCATCGATGCGGTTGTGCTGACGCACGCCCACCTCGATCACACCGGCTACGTTCCCGGTCTGGCGCGCAACGGATTCCGTGGACGCATCTTCGCGACCGAACATACCCATGCCCTGTCGCGCATTGTCTTGCCCGACAGCGGGCACCTGCAAGAAGAGGATGCGGCCTACGCCAACCGCAAGGGGTACTCAAAGCACGCCCCAGCCCTGCCGCTCTATACGGAAGCGGACGCGGAAGAAGTGCTCGCGTACTTCACCGACGTGCCCTTCGATTTGCCCACAGAGGTCGCCGGCGGCATCCGCGCCACGTTTCGTTCCGCCGGCCACATTCTGGGTTCTGCATCGGTCACACTCGAAGTCGCCGGCGAACACCCACGGACGATTGTGTTCAGCGGCGACCTCGGCCGCGCGCACCATCCGATCTTGCAGCCGCCGGCGCCGCTGCCGGCTGCGGATGTGGTCTTGACCGAATCGACGTACGGCGACCGACGACACGAAGACGTCGAGTCGTTGCAGCGCTTCGAGACGGCGATCGTCCGTACCGCGGAGCGTGGTGGCGTCGTAGTGATCCCGTCGTTCGCGGTCGATCGTACCGAAGTTGTGCTCTTTCATCTGCGCCAGTTGGTGCGCGCCGGGCGTATTCCCAACCTGCCGGTCTATGTCGACAGCCCGATGGCGCTCGCCACATTGGCGATCTACCGCCGCGCGGTTGCCGAGGGGAGCCCGGAGATCAAGCCAGAGCTGCGCGGCGCTGAAGATCCGTTCGATCCCGGCCAACTCATCGAAGCGCGCCATGTCGAGGATTCCCTGGCGATCAACGCGCAACCGGGGCCCGCGGTGATCATTTCAGCATCCGGCATGGCTACGGGTGGCCGCGTGCTCCACCACCTTGCCAACCGGCTGCCGGATCCGCGTCACAGCGTCATCCTGGTCGGCTTCCAAG
>CAZTDK010001112.1:0-1950 GCA_964611965.1 uncultured Binatia bacterium (SeqCode)
GCGCCACGCTGATACAATGTCGCGAGCGTTTCCAGCTCACGAAACGGCCGCGGCTGCCAGCCCATATAGGTGTCGTGCAGCACCCACGCTGCCAACCCGCCGCGCCGATAGGGCCGCACAACGACCTCGTGCCCCGCGGCGCGTACCAGCCGCGTGCCGCCGCGTCCGGTGGCGAGGGCGCAAGTTTCATAGCCCGCCCAGTCGTCACGCCGTGCGTGCAGCAACGGGAGCAGCCAGTCGCGCAGGTCGGAGCGGAGCAGCATGGTCGTCGACCTTTCGCGGACGAGCTCGAAACCGGGAGGAGGAGTCACTCAACGTTCCTCGAAACTGCGGAGTGCCCCTGACGATGCGGTGGCTCCCCACACCGCTCCAGCAGCGCCATCACCGCTGACTCTACGTCGTCAGGGCTGATCTCCTTCATACACGCGTGCGTGCCGATCGGACAGTGGGCGCCGCCGTGCCTGCTGCACGGACGGCAGGGTAGGTCGCGCTCGACGACCTGGGCGCGCTCCGTGTATGGGCCGTAGCCTTGACTCGGTGCCGTCGGACCGAAGATCGCCACCACGGGCGTGCCGCGCGCCACGGCGATGTGCATCGGCGCACTGTCGTTGGTCACCAGCACCGCGCTTTGATCGATCGCCGCCACCAGCATGGCGAGATCCGTCTGCCCAACCAGATTCACACCGATGCCGCCCGCGGCGTGCTGAATGGCTTCGGCATACGGCGCGTCGGCCGGTGCACCGAGCAACAGCGGCGTGGCACCGAGGTGGTCGCGCAAACCGTGCAGCAGTGCGGCGTAGCCCTCGACCGTCCAGCGTTTGGTCGCCCATGCCGAGCCCGGCGCCACTGCCACCAGCGGCGCCTCCGCGGGTACCCCACGGGCGCGCAGCGCCGCGTGCACGCGCTCGGCCGCTGCGGGGGAGTTGGCGACGAACGGACGGCTCACAACCGCCGCCGGAGCGATGTCGATCCCGGCGAGGATCGACAGGTTGCGCTCGACGTCATGGCGCGCCGGGTCGCGGTCGACGCAGCGGTGATAGAAGAACCAGCCGGCGCTCTGGCGGAAGCCGATGCGCCGCGGAATGCCGGCCGCCGCCAGCAACCACGCGGTGCGAAACGACTTGTGGAGGGCCAATACCAGATCGAACTGGCCGGCGCGCAGGCGCCGCAGCGTCCGCAGGCTTCCGAAGCCGCGATCGCGGGCCCGTTTGTCGTCGACGAGCACCGCGTCGACGTGCGGATGGTCCGCGAGAATCGTGGCGGTATCCGCTCGGACCCACATCGTGACGTGTGCGTCGGGAAGGCAACCCTTCAGCGCGGCACACACCGGCGTGCTCAACACCACGTCGCCGAGGAAACTGGTCTGGGCGATGAGGACACGCATGGATGGATCGTGGTCGTGCTCGTGAAGCGGAAGGAGAGCTACTCCAAATGTGTCTTCTTCAACTCACGAGCACGAAACACGACTACAGGGGAATCGCCTCGTCGATCATCATGACCGGGATATCGTCCTTGATCGGGTACATGAGCTTGCAGGTGGTGCAGATGAGCCCGTCCGCTTGCTCATTGAGACGAATATCGCCCTTGCACTTGGGGCAGGCGAGAATATCGAGCAGCTCTTTACTGATAGCCATTCCGTTTCCTCCTGGGTTTACGTCGCCGGGAGCAGCCGCGCGCGCGTCATCACCGAGCGTACGAGCGCATCGCCTCCGCCGACCTGCGGTACTATCCGTAGCGCAACCAACTTCCCCTTCGCAAAGGGGAAGTGCTCCAACTTCACGAGATCCTTTTCCGTCGTCACGATCAGCTCGGTATTGCGTGTTGCTCGCGACAGCTGTTGCCAATCGGCTTGCGTGTAGCGGTGGTGATCAGGGTATTCGAAGATCTCCTCGATGTGCGCTTCCCACTGGCGCACGGCATCGTAGAAAGGTGCGGCATGCGCGATCCCCG
>CAZTDK010001113.1:0-1948 GCA_964611965.1 uncultured Binatia bacterium (SeqCode)
GCGCGATCGCCTCACGAACGAACGCGGCGTCCTTCTCACGACCGGCGACCAGCTTGGCGATCAACAGGTCGTGTACCTCCAGGCAGAGACCGGTAGCGCCGCGCGTATTTTCGTTGCGCACCACGACCAAGCGGGTCTGCCAGCCCGCGGGCAGTACGGCGGTCGACTCCGCGACACCTTGTGCGTAGTAGCCATAGGTGGCGTGAAACGGCGAGAGCTCACCGATCGTTCCATCGATCAGATCGGCGCGCTCGGGATGGTGCCGTGGATACATATCGGCCTCGACGGAGACCCGCAGCGATGCGGGCGCGTTGGGAAACTGGCCGAGAATCGCCTGGCTGCCGATGACGATGATCTCGTCGTCCTTGCAAATGTCGGCGACCGCGCGGAGGAGATGCTCGAGTTCGTCGCGGGTCATCGCGGTGGCTCGCTGTTGTCACGGGTCTGGCGCCAGATCGCCCACCGCTCGCGCGGCGAAAGGTAGCCGGCAAACGGCGAGGACTGCCGCAACTCGCGGGCGTACTCACCCGGATCTGTGAGTGCGGCGGCAATCGCCTCGATGTCCTGTACGAGAATCTCATCCCAGGCACGAGCATACGCAGGGGCTGGACCTTGCCGGTCGAGCCACTGGCGCACCCGGTTACGCGCCGCATCGAGCAGAGTTGGGTTGCGCAGCAAGCGCTCCGCAATCACCCGGTGGTAGGCGATACTGCGCTCCTCTGCCCGACGGTGGGGATCGGTCTTGCGGCGCGGCTGTGCCGGCATGTCCTCCTTCTAATCCGCGCATCCAGCGAACTCAATCCGCGCGCTCCCTCGGCTTTGCATTCCGAGCCGCTGTTGTGGCCTAAGTGGCGGCGATGCAACCCGTCCTTGCCGTCCGCAACCTTACCGTGCGCTACGGTGCGACCACGGCGCTTGCCGGCATCGACCTCGATTTGCGTGCCGGCGAGGTGCACGCGGTTGTCGGCGAGAACGGTGCCGGGAAGTCGACGCTGTTGCGGGTTCTCGCGGGCGTTCAACCGCCAAGCGCCGGGCACACGATACGGAATGCTACCGTCGCCTGGGTACCGCAGGAAACGGTTCTGCCACCGGATCTCACCGCCGCCGAATGGATATTCCTGAGCCACGAGCTGTGTGGTCCGCTCGGTTGGCTGCGCCGCACCGCAATGCGCGACGCGGCGACCGCAGCGCTGCATGGCTTGCACGCCAGCGTCGCGGCCGATGCGCGCCTCGGGACCCTGACCGCACCGCAAGGCAAGCAAGTGCAACTGGCGCGTGCGCTGCGGCGGGAGCCGGATGGGCTGCTGCTCGATGAGCCCACCGCCGTCCTCGGCGCGGCCGAGACCCGGCAGCTCTTCGACGCGGTGCGCCGGCTGAAGGCCCGCGGCAGCGGTGTGCTGTATGTGAGCCACCGGCTCGAGGAGGTGCTGGCCATCGCCGACCGCGTTACGGTGCTGCGCGACGGCTGCTGGGTGTCGACCGATCCGGTGGGCGCCGTCGACATCAACACGCTGGTGCACCGCATGGTGGGGCGCGGGCCTGCGGGGCCTGCGGCCAGCGTCTCTTCTATGGACCGCTCCCGTTGGTCGCTGGGGGCTGCCACGTGCGAGGGGCTGCGAAGCCCGCTGCTCGAGGTGGTTGATCTGGCGACGGCGCACGTCAGGGGCTTCTCGCTGACGGTGCGTCGTGGTGAGGTTGTCGGCCTTGCCGGCCTCGTCGGTGCCGGGCGCAGCGAGATCCTCGAGGCCATTGCAGGATTGCAACCTGTCGCCTCCGGGCATGTGCAGTGTGCCACGCCACCCGCGTTGGTGCCGGAGGACCGCGCTCGCAACGGGTTGGTGCCGACGCTCTCGGTGCGCGAGAACGTCTTCTTGCCCGCACCACGCACATGGTTGAGACCGGCGGACGAGCGCCGGCAACTCGCGGGGTGGATCGATCGACTCCGCAT
>CAZTDK010001114.1:0-1936 GCA_964611965.1 uncultured Binatia bacterium (SeqCode)
TAGCTCAGCTATGCGGCATACCAGCCCGCGCCGCACGAGCGAGCATCCAGGCAATCGCAACTCCTAGGCCGGAAATGAGCAGCAGGCCGGCGGGGGATGTCGGCGAAGGAATGACCGGCACCGGCGGGGCAGTGAAGGTCGGCGACTGCGTCAGTGTCGGCGTTGGCGTTGACGTTGGGGTCGGCGTATTCGTCGGCGTGTTCGTCGGCGTATTCGTCGGCGTATTCGTCGGCGTGTTCGTCGGCGTTGGCGTCGCGGTCGGGGTGTTTGTCGGCGTGTTCGTCGGGGTGTTCGTGGGGGTGTTCGTGGGCGTTGGCGTCGCTGTTGGCGAATTGGTCGGAGTGTTCGTCGGCGTCGGTGTTGGGGTATTATTGAATGAATCGTTCGTCGAGAAGCCGTCCGTCCCGAAGACCTCGTTTGTCGCTGTAATCTTGAATCCAGCTGCCGCGACGCCAAAGCCGGAAGCCGAGTCCTGCGACGCGACAAAGACGATGGTCTGGCAATCCGCGTCAGAGCTGCACGTGCCTTGTAGCAAAAACCCGTCGGGAACACTCTGGAGATCAGGGCCTACCGAGTGATTCACGGTCCCACCGGGTATGTTGCCGACGATGCTCTGATTGGTATCGTCGAACGTAACGGTCTGACAGTTTTGCTCGCCAACTGTCGGGCTCGACTCGGCAATCTGAGGTGTGCCGCTGCCGGAGCAACCCGCCTGTTGCGGATTGGGTTGGGGGAACGTCATCAGTGCGCCCGCACAAACAAAGGGCGTCACCGTGCGCGTCTCTGACAGCAGGTCTACAGCGGGCGGGACTGTCGCATCACCTGTGTGGACGTCCACCAACGGAATCGTGCCGCCACTCACGCCGACCGTGCCGCCCGCGGGCAAAGTGAGAAGACCTGTTCCGCCATTCGCAGTCGGGTCGAAATTGCTGCACGAAATACTGGAGTTCGCCTTGCCGTTGAGTACGGCGGTACGTACGCGATCTGGCAGGAGCGCCGAGGATGCGCCGAAGCCCTGGATACCCGCCGCAAATGCGGTCAAGATGCCATCGCCCGGCGGGGCTTCGATGCAGGTTGACGCGGTGCCTGACGTCATCGCCACACCCGTAACCTGCGTTCCCTTGTTCGACACGTTGCCGCGCAGAATGAAGTACAAGTGGTTGTCGTCCGATATGCAAGTCAACCCACCCACTGCCCAGGTCGGACTGACACTCGCAAACAGAACGACAAGACCAGAAAGCACCTTCAGCACAACGGATGTCCGCATTCCTGTCCTCCACGCGATACCCTTGCGAGCCGGGTTCACTTTCGTGAAGTGTTCAAAAAGGTCCAGCATCGGCGTCCTCCCTCTCCCATTTGCACACACACGGCTTCCCCCCCGACCCAAGTCAGGGGACGGGTTTGAGTATCGCAGAATCACGAACCTGTCAAGCTAAAAGGACGGGTTCGCATTCGGAATCGCCATCATGGATTCCACTGACCGTCGCAACTTCAGCCAACTGTCATCGATCTAGACTGAATGGCGGACGCCAGTCCCGGTCGCAGAGGTAAGCTGTGGTCAACGTTGACGTTAGTTGTGTAAACTGGTCGTGCGCTTCCCCCCATTTCGAACGGGTGGTGAGCTCGGGATGGGCGCAACCTCGGCGACCATCTCACCCGCTTTCCCGGATCAATTTTCTCTCTGGACAAAGCTCCAGGAGGTGACTACCCTCTCTCTCAGGTTCATTCCCAACCGTCAATGCAGTGTCGGGGTGGTTGTTGTCCGGGCCGGTCCACTCCCAAAGAATGCCAGAGTGGATACGGGCATGAAGGGTGCTGTTTGGGCGAGGGTGGAAGGCCTGGGTGGTAATGATATCACACAACAACCGAAGCCAAACAAATAACGCGAAACAACCTTTTCTCCTGCTGTTGCTACTCGCTGTTGTAGTGGGCACAG
>CAZTDK010001115.1:0-1935 GCA_964611965.1 uncultured Binatia bacterium (SeqCode)
ACCCCATGCCAAAAAGCGATGTAGCCCTTGATGTTCAAGGCGGCGTCCTTCGGTTCCGGATAGTACCAAGCGGCGTCGGCATTGGTCTGCCCGTTCACCACGACGTCGTAGTAACTCGCGGTTCCCTTCCACGAGCACACCGTATGCGTGGCGCTCGGACGGAAGCATTCGCGATTGATCGCCTCGGGCGGGAAATACTGGTTGCCTTCGACGACGACACAACGGTCGCTGCTGGCAAGCACGACCTCGTTCCAGGTGGCTTTCGGCATGGGTGGATCTCCTCTGATCAACCTGAGTGTAGAGCCCGAAGGCTTTTCTCTGAATAGAACGCCGACCGCAGATTTGCCGGCCGCAGGCCTAGCTGGCAAGCTTGCGGACCTGGGAGACAGGTTCGGCCATATTGACCGCGACCAGCCGCACGGCCGCAAGCCGCTCGGCCACATGGGCGGTGAGGGTATCGACGTCCAGCGCCGCTTCGGTCAACTGTTGCGTGCGGTCACCATGATCGATGAAACGGTCAGGGATCCCGAGCAAACACAGCTTGGCGGCGTCGAGCTGCCCGGGTGGCTGCGTCAGGACGAACTCGGCGACGGCGGAGCCGAAGCCGCATGCCAGTGAGTGGTCTTCCAGCGTGAAGACCACCGGCTGCCGCGACAGCTCGCTGCGAATCAGCGCTTCATCCAAAGGCTTGACGCTGCGGGCGTTGATGACCGCCAACGTCCAGCCGCGTTGTTCGAGGAGGCGCCGCCGCACTTCCAGGGCGCTGTACACCATCGGACCATACGCCAGCAGGCAGCCGTCAGCGCCGTCGGCGAGGCGCTCCGCTTGGCCGATCTGGAACG
Organism: uncultured Binatia bacterium (SeqCode); assembly: GCA_964611965.1. Classification (GTDB taxonomy): domain Bacteria; phylum Desulfobacterota; class Binatia; order HRBIN30; family HRBIN30; genus CAZTDK01. The sequence continues at coordinate 843 of CAZTDK010001115.1, forward strand.
GCAAGTGCGGGCGCTGTGCCGCCGGTGCCGCGCCGGATCCACGCGGAAAGCGAATGGCAAGCGGCCCATCCCACGACGGCGCCAGATCCATCATCTGTTGCAATTCCCCGGTGTCGCGCGGCGCCAGTAGCGCGAAATTTGGCAGGCAGCGCAGGTACCCGATGTCGAAGACGCCGTTGTGCGTGGCGCCGTCGGTTCCGACCAGCCCGCCGCGATCGAGACAGAACAAGACACGCGCCTTCTGCAAGGCCACTTCCTGGAAGACTTGGTCATAAGCGCGCTGCAGAAAGGTCGAGTAGATGGCGCAGATCGGGCGATAGCCGGCCAGCGCAAGGCCGGCGGCCATCGAGACCCCGTGCTGCTCCGCCATACCGACATCGAAGCAACGATCGGGAAAGCGTTGCTGGAATTTGACGAGACCGGTGCCTTCCAGCATCGCGGCGGTGATCACGACCACCCGCGGATCCTGCTCGGCCATGGCAACCGCCTGGTCGGCGAACGCCGCCGTGAAGCTTGGTCCACCTTGCTCCGGGTACTCGGTGCCGAGATCCGCGGTGACCATCTTGCTTGGCGGCGCGGCGTGGTAGCAGGTGATTTCCGGGACGTCGTCCTTGTATCCGAGCCCCTTTTGGGTGACGACGTGGATCAACACCGGCCGCCGCATCCAGTGCGTCGCCCGGAAAGCGCGGCGCAACGCGCCGATGTCGTGCCCGTCAATCGGGCCATAGTAGAAAAACCCCAGCTCTTCGAAAATGATGCCGAGCGAGTGGTGCGGCAGAATGCCCTGAAGAGAATGGTACCAGCGCTCCAGCACGTCCTCGACATCGTCGCCAATGCGCGGGATGTGCTTGATTGCCCGCTGGATGGTACGCAGCCGTGCGTTGATCCACGTCGAGCTGCGGACGCGCGACAGGTAGGCGCTCATGGCGCCGACGCTCGGGCTGATGCTCATGCTGTTGTCATTGAGCACCACGACGAGGTTGAGATCTTCGAAGGTGCCACCGTGATTCAGCGCCTCGTAGGCATTGCCCTCCTGCAGCGAACCGTCACCGATGACCGCTACTGCTTTGCGTGTCGCGTCCTCGGCGTGCGG
>CAZTDK010001116.1:0-1933 GCA_964611965.1 uncultured Binatia bacterium (SeqCode)
ACGAAACTTCGAAAAACACGAAAGGGAGGATCGCTTCTCTTTTTCGTGCTTTCGTTCTTTCGTGCTTTCGTGATTCTGATTTGATCGTGATATCGCCCGCTCTATGGTTTCTTGGGCCAGCGCGGCGGCCGTTTCTCAACGAATGCCGCGAACCCTTCGCGCACTTCGTCGGAAGCCAGCGATTCGGCAAACATCGGAAAGTCGATGCTCGGCAAATGGCGGTTCAGGTCGCGCTTCAGCGCCGTGCGTGCGCGCGGCCCGGTCTGGCGCACCTGGTCGACGGTTTCGGCGACCGCCGCGTCGAGCTGCGCATGCGCGACGACGCGCGAGATCAGGCCCATGGCGAGGGCGTCGGCGGCACTGATCGACTGCGCCGTAAGCAGCAGGTGTTTGGCGCGGGCGATGCCGATGCGACTGGCGAGCCGGGCGCCGAGGAAGCAGTCGGCAACGCCGCGCAGCAGCTCGGGAGCGCGGAAAGTGGCGTGCTCGGAAACAATCGAGAGGTCGCTCATCAAGGTCATGTTCAGCCCGCCGCCCTGACACATGCCGTTGATCGCCATGAGCACGATCTTCGGGCAGCGCTCGAATTCGACAAACGGCAGCAGATCGAAGCGTTCGGTCTCGCGATCGAGCGGCTGCCCACCTTCATGCTGGCCGCCCATTTCTCCACCGACACAGAAATGTTCTCCCGTGCCCGTGACCACCAACACGTCGATGTCCGCATCCCGCTCGGCCAACACCGCCGCTTTCTTCAGCCCGTGATACATCTCGATGGTCAGCGCATTGCGGCGTTGCGGCCGGTCGATGGCGACGCGGATGACACCGTCAGCCTTGGTCGCGTGCAGAAAGCGAGATCCGAGGTCGACTATCTCTTCGCTCATGAATCACCTCACGATTCCCGCCGCTGTAGCAGATACGCTCCGTCATCTGTAGCGCCCTAGAAGGCCGGCCGAAAAGTCGTCCTGAAGCCATCGGTTCGGATACCGAGTTGTGATAGAAGCGGGCGCGGTGGTGGAGGGAGCGGATGCTGGAACGCCGAGTGGCACAGCAGGGGTTGTTTGAAGCCGACCACCTGTGACGCGATCGTGTTGGGGAAGATAGTTTCTACCGCTCGTTGAGCCGCCTCGGGCCGCAGGTGTTCAAGGACGAGGACTTTGCCGGCCTGTACCGTGACGAGCACGGGCGGCCAAGTGTGCCGCCGTCGCAGTTGTGCGTGGCGTTGTTGCTGCAGACGCATGACGGGGTGTCGGACGACGAGGCCATCGAGCGCACCGCCTACGATCTGCGGTGGAAGGTGGCGCTCGGGCTGGAACTGCGGGAGAAGCTGTGCGCCAAGAGCACCTTGCAGCTGTTTCGCGCAAAGCTGGTAGTCCACGCGCAGTACGGACAGATCTTCGAGGCGAGCGTCACGGCGTGCCGTCGCGCCGGTTTGCTGAAGCGCCGCAAGGTGGATGTGGCGATCGACACCTCACCGGTGCTGGCCGCGGCGCGGTGAAGGACACCTACAATTTGATCTCGGACCAGATCCGCACGGTGGTCCATGAAGCATGCGCGCTCAAGGCCTGGGAGCGCGACGCCGTCATCCGCGAGCAGGGACTGAGCCGGCATTTCGCGGCGAGTTTGAAGGGGGCGGTCGAACTGGACTGGGATGACCCGGCCGCCCGCCGGGCGTTGGTGGGCCAAGTGGTCGCCGATGCGCGAGTGGCGCTGGCGGTGGCGGCGCGTGCCCTGCGCGGCTTCGCGCGCCGCGCGGCCCCTACGCAGGCCTTGCGCACCGCCCGGGCACTGCTGGCGGACTTGCTGCAGCAGGACATTGAGGAGGAGCCCGCCGATGGCGGCGGGCCGGCGCTGCGACACGGAACGAGTCGCGATCGCATTGTGTCGACCACCGACCCGGAAATGCGCCACGGGCACAAGAGCGACACCAAGCGCT
>CAZTDK010001117.1:0-1930 GCA_964611965.1 uncultured Binatia bacterium (SeqCode)
CGCGAAACACGCGAAAAGATCCTCGAATCGGCGACTGAGCTTTTCGCGCAGCACGGATACGAGAACACGTCATTAGCACAGGTGGCACGCCGGGCGAAGGTCAGCAAGGCGCTGATCTTCTGGCATTTCGACAGCAAGGAGGCGCTCTACCGCAACGCCTTACGACGAACGCTCGAACCGTACTTCATCGACGTCGACGATATCGAAGGTCTGGGCGAGCGCGAGCAGATCGAACGGTTGATCGATCTCTTCTACGACTTCGTGCACGAGAACGTGTATTCGGTGCGGTTCTTCCTGCATCTCACGCTGCGCGGGGAGAGCCGGCCCGACGAAAGCCTGAACCACGTGAACGAGCTCTATCGAATCTTTCGCAGCTCGCTGGCGGGTATCATCGACAACGGGCGCGGCCGCGGCGTCTTCCGTGCCGAGGTTGACGCTTGCCGCGAGGCAGCGCTGATCGTGGCCGCGCTCAGCGGCATCTTGATTCAGCAATTCATGACCGACGAGGCCGCCGCCGCCCAGGATCTCATCGGTCATTTGAAGCTTGTGCTCTTTCAGCGGTTACTCATCACGGCCGCCGAAAGTCCAGCCGCGGGGCGCCTCGAGTAGGCGCCCCGCCCGAGTCAGCCTCGGCCGCCACCCCGCATTCGTCGGGGAGGTCCCCAACACCACACGTTCACCACAGCTCCTCCCCTACCCACAACTTGTCGCTTCACTGGATGAAGGAAATGGAAAACCGGGAACCGGGAATGGAGAATTGAGAACCGGTCATGTCAGAATCGGATGGCACATTTGCCCGTTTTCCATTCCCGGTTCCCAGTTCCCAATTTTCCATTTTCTTGTCTTCGCATTCTCACGAGCAGCCGCTGGTGGCACCACAGTTGTGACACTTGTAGCAACTGCCGTTGCGCACCATGATCGCACCGCAGTCGGGACAGCTGGGCGCGTCGGCTTGCGGGCTGAATCCAAGCGCGCTGACCACGTGGGCGCGCACATCAGCCGCGTGCGCCGCCGGTGATGGCGAAACCGCCTCCGCCGTCACGTCGGCAATCGCCAACCCCATCTCCGCCTTTTGCTCCGGGCTGAGGAAGCGAGTGCCCAGAAACCGGAAGATGTAGTCGATCAGCGACTTGGCAATTGGAATTTCTGGATTCTTGGTGAAACCGGACGGCTCGAAACGCACGTGGCTGAACTTCGACACCAGGACTTCAAGCGGCACGCCGTATTGGAGTGCCATCGAGGCGAGGATGCCGATGGTGTCCATCAAGCCGGAGATCGTGCTGCCCTCCTTGGCGATCTTGATGAAAATTTCGCCGGGGCTGCCGTCGTCGTACAATCCGATGTGGATGTAGCCCTCGTGGCCGGCGATATCGAACTTATGACGCAGCGAGCGACAATCTTGCCCCAAACGGCGGCGCACCGGATGGAACTCCGCAGCGGCAGCGACCGCCTTTTTCTCTTGTCTCGCGGTGTTCAGCGGCTGGGTGCGCTTGCAGCCGTCACGATAGATGGCGACGGCCTTCACCCCCAGACGCCACGCCTCCATGTACGCATCCATGATCTCTTCGACCGTCGCAGCGTTCGGCATGTTGATGGTCTTCGAGATCGCGCCGGAGATGAATGGTTGCACCGCACCCATCATCCGCAAGTGACCGAGATGATGGATGGCGCGGGTGCCTTGCGCCGCCTTGAAGGCACAGTCGAAGACCGGCAAGTGTTCGGGCTTCAGGAAGGGTGCGCCCTCGATGGTGTCGTGCTCGTCGATGTACTCGACAATGGCCTGCATCTCCTTCGACTCGTAGCCCACGCGCCTGAGGGCCCGCGGCACGGTGCCGTTGACGATCTTCAGCATGCCGCCGCCGACCAGCTTCTTGTACTTCACCAGCGCGATGTCGGGCTCGACGCCGGTGGTGTCGCAATCCATCATGAA
>CAZTDK010001118.1:0-1930 GCA_964611965.1 uncultured Binatia bacterium (SeqCode)
CACAGCCGCGACAATCCGCATCACGTGGAAAGCCGCGCCGCCGCGACGGCATCTGGTTGGCAACTGAGCGGCGAGAAGCTCCACGTGCTCGACGGTTACGGTGCCGACCGCCTGGTGGTCTCGGCGCGCACTTCCGGCGCCGCAGCCGACCCAAACGGCATTACCCTGTTTCTCTTGGATGCGACGCTTCCGGGCCTGTCCATCGAACGCTTGTGGCGCATCGATAGCCGCAACGCGGCAATCGTCCGTTTGGACGGCGTTCCGGTAACCCCGGAGCACGTGCTCGCCACCGTGGGCCACGGAGGCGCCCTCCTCACCGAGGTGATCGATCGTGCCACCGCCGGCTTGTGCGCGGAGATGTTGGGGAGCATGAGCGCTGCCCTCGAAATGACCCTCGCGTACCTGAAAACACGCGTGCAATTCGGCGTACCCATTGGCTCGTTTCAATCCCTGAAGCACCGTGCCGCGAAGATGTACATCGAGACCGAGCTGGCGCGCTCCGCCGTGATCGCGGCACACCGGGCGCTCGACACACACAGTAGCGAGGCACCGGCCCTGACCAGTGTCGCCAAAGCCCGGTGCTCGGATGCTTTCGTGCTAATCGCGGATGAGATGGTGCAAATGCACGGTGGAATCGGCATGACCGACGAGCACGACGCCGGATTCTTCATCAAGCGCGCCCGCGTCGTCCAAATGACCTTCGGCAACGCCGCATACCATCGCAACCGCTTCGCCGAGCTCCACACCTACTAGCGCCTGCGCGCCTGCGGCGGGCGTCTCTTCTATGGGCCGCTCCCGTTGGTCGCTATGCGGTGCCGTCGCACGAACCTGACTCGCGCGCAACGTATTCGCATTCGCGAGCGCGCCAAGGGCGGCACCCCGTCCGCTACGCCTCACGCACCCCCGATCTGTGACGAAATTCCGTAACGGCAGCCCCCAGCGACCAACGGGAGCGGCCCATAGAAGAGACGCCCGGCGCAGCCGAATTGGCTTGACGACGACCGGGGCTGCAGAATACAAGAATTCGTTGCGATGGGAGAGACGCATACCCGGGGGGGACGGCGGGACGTTACGACAGCTTTTTCACAGTTCGCACGCGGACCCGTCGGGGGAGGACGGGTGAGGAAAGGATGCTCATGAAAGCACGCTGGATAGTGCCGGTGATCCTGGTCGCTGCAACCGTACTCAACGGCTGCGAGTTCACCCGGCAATACGTCAGGAAACCCTGGGGCCAGGGCACCTACATCCCGGCGGCAGTGTGCGCCGTCGTCGGCGGCTTTGCCGGTGCCGCCATCGAGTCGCAAGGGTTCTCGAACGAGAGCATCCGTGGCGGGAAATCCGAGGTCATCGACGTAAACACGGGCCAGGTCATCAGCAGCAGCCATACCGAGCCTGACTACCCGGCATCGATAGCCATCGGCGCCGGTGCCGGCGCCATCCTCTGCGGCCTTGCCGGCCACTATTTTTTGGATCCGGAGCCACCGCCACCGCCGCCACCACCACCACCACCACCGACGCCGGAGCCGCCGCCGCCGGTCAGCCAAAAGATCGTTCTGCGCGGGGTGAACTTCGATTTCAACAAGAGCGACATTCGGCCTGATTCCCGCGCCGTATTGGATGAAGCCGCGAACGAGCTCAAGGAGGACCCGAGCGTACGCATTTCGGTCGAAGGGTACACGGACTCGGTCGGCAGTGAGGAATACAACGAACGCCTCTCGGTGCGCCGAGCTGATGCCGTGTTCCGCTACCTCGTGAATCACGGGGTCGCGCCGCAGCGGATGAACGTCGTGGGCTACGGCGAATCGCGGCCCGTGGCCACCAACGAGACCGAGAGCGGCCGTGCACAGAACCGCCGTGTCGAGCTGCATGTGGTGAATCATCCGGGGAATGGTGACTAGGGCCTGCGGCCGGCGTATTTCTTGCGGGCCGC
>CAZTDK010001119.1:0-1926 GCA_964611965.1 uncultured Binatia bacterium (SeqCode)
GCCCCATGATGTGTTCGTCTGTCGCACGTGCGGTTCATCCTCTAGCGAAATCGCTCCAAGTGGGCAACCGGGCCGGCGACCGGCGTCTTTTCGATGGGCCGCTCCCCTGGGTCGCTGCGGGTTGCCAAGTCCAAGAAGCAGCGATGCCCTGCCTCAATCGGACGCGTCCGATCCCATATGCGTAGCTTCGGCAAAGAGCGACATGCGCTCCAGCAGGTGGTTCAGGCTGGAGTGCGCGAGGCCGACGTGAAACGACGTGGCGCCGGCGGCCAGCCATTCTTCGATACTTGCGATGATGGTTGCCGGCCGGTCATCAACGCCAACGCTGAGCGGAGCCACCCACTCAAATGACGCGGCCCGCTCGGCGATCTCGCGGGCATAGGCAACCATGCGGCCGAACTCCGCCGGTGTGATCATCCATGGAATCCAACCATCGGCGAAGCACACCGCCCGCCGCACAGCGGACCGCGCGTTTCCGCCAACCCAGATGGGTGGTCGCGGCCGTTGACGCGGACGGGGTGCGACGGTGACGTCGCGGAACTGCACAAACCGGCCCTCAAAGGTCGCGCCTTCATTCTCCCATGCCGCCCGGATCGCTTGTATCGCCTCGTCACTAAACGAAGCACGACCTTCGTAGTCGGCGCCGAGGGTACGGAATTCCGGCTTGAGGTGTCCCGAACCGACACCGAGAATCACGCGGCCATTCGACAGTTGATCGAGCGTGGCAAAAGACTTGGCAACGACGAGCGGATGTCGATACGCCAGGACGATCACGTGAGACAACAAGCGCACACGAGTGGTAGCCGCCGCAAGGAAGCCCAGTGTGACTGCGGCATCGTACCATACGGTCCCGGCCGCCGCCGCACGCGTCTGAGGGATAGCGACATGATCGCACACAGACAGATGGCTGAAGCCCAGGCGATCGGCGGCACGCGCAACGGTTACCAATTCCGCCGCACCGGCGGTCAGCTCCCACGCTTGCACGCGTCCGGGAATCTGCTGGACGATGGGCAAGCTCAGACCGAATTTCATCGGCGGGCCGCGCAGCGATGAGAGATGAGGAATGAACGATGAGGAATGAGCTATGGTTTCCAATCGTTCATCCTTCATCGTTCATCCTTCATCGTTCATCCTTCCTCACCTGCCGCTCACGGGTCGCAGCAGGCGCCACACGGGTACATCCAGACAGCGAAACTCACCGATGCAATGGAAGCCGTGGCGCGTGTAGAAGCTAAGGTTCCGCTCTTTGGCGGTCTCGAGATAAATCGGGATTCCGGCGGCGGCGGTGGTGAGCACGCGCTCCACCAAACGTGAGCCAACGCCGCAACCATGCAGCTCGGGGTCGACGCCCAAGGTGCGCAGATAGGTAAACGGCCCGCTGGGCAAATGCTCGGCAATGATGCGCGCCGCGGTGGCACCGCGCCAACCGACGCGCACACCGATGTGCAACAAGCCCCACATGGCAAACACCACGTCGACGTTGGAGGGCAGCGTCGTGCGCGGCCGCGTCACCAACACGACGCCCACCGTACGTCCCGTGTCATCGTGCATGGACCACGCCGGCTGCGCGATCAAGCAATGACTCCGGATGGCCACACGAAACCCCCAGCGCATGCGCTCCTCGCGGTCGGTGGCTTGGGCGCCGCAGATGGCAACGACCAGGGGATCATCCACAAAAGCCCGGCCCAGCACTGCCGCCGCGTTGCGTTCGTCTTCCCAACGCAAGACTCCCACGGTGTAGCCAGTGGGTAGTTCGCCAGTCCGAGCTCCAAGGTTTGCTGGAGGTATCGCAGAGGTCATGCCCGCTCGTCTTTACCCTATGCTGGTTAGCACGCGCACGGTCCAATATCGCTATCCGTCAGGCAATTCAAAAGCACGGCAACGCGGAAGGCGGGGGGCGTCGGCGAAGCTGACGCTGGGCTGCTG
>CAZTDK010001120.1:0-1923 GCA_964611965.1 uncultured Binatia bacterium (SeqCode)
CGAGCATCCGCGCAACCCTACGCCAATCGGGGAGCAGAGGAATCGCCGCTCACGTCACTTCGACGCGGATGGCGCCCTCCGGGCAATTAACCTTGCCCAGCCGCGCCTTGGCTTCGAGGTGGCGCGGCACATTCTCGTTGGGAATGAGGCAATGACTGCGATCGTCGCCTTGAAAGATCTCGGGCGCCAAGGCGAAGCAGCGCCCGTGCCCTTGGCACTTGGCCGGATCGACGCGAACCTTCATCACGACGTGGTGCTCCTCTACCACACCAAAGGCAGATAGCGGACTTCCCGAATCGACGGACTGAAGCGCGGCGTCTCGCCGGGCTTCAGCGTATATTCCGGAATGCGTCGGTGCCATTCTTCGAGCGCTGCCCGCAGCTCCATCCGCGCGAGGTGCGAGCCCAAACAGCGGTGCGGCCCGCCCCCGAAAGCCACGTGACGGTTTTGCTGCCGCTCGAAGTCGACACGGTCCGCGTCGGGAAACTCGGCCTTGTCGACGTCGGCAGCGCCGAGGAGCAGATTGACCATTGTGCCCGCCTTGATCTCGACGCTGCCGATCATGACGTCTTGCTTCACCACGCGCGTCACCGTCGTCACCGGGGTCTCCCAGCGCAAAAGCTCCTCGATGGCTTGCGGCACCAACTCCGGCTCCTGTCCGAAGCGGCGCCGCTGCGGTGGATTGGTGGCAAGATATGCCACGATGCAACCGAGGGTCGCCGTCACCGTGTCGAGCCCGGCAAGAAGAAACAGAAAGCAAATATCCAGAACCTCGTTGCGCGTCAGCTGATCGCCGTCGATCACCGCGGTAGTCAAGTACGAAATGATATCGTCTTGCGGCGCCGCCAGCCGTTCGTCGATGACCGTCTCGAAATAGGCATGAATCCGTTTGCCGGTCGCGGCGCGGTGTTCGAAGGCACCGACCAGGTCCGATCCCGGAACCGGAGGACGAATGATTCCGTCCTTGAGCTCAGTGAACAGATCGAGGTCGGCGTGCGGGAGGCCCATCAGCGACAGGAAGGTCAGGCAGGGCAGCGGGATCGCAAACGCGGCGCCGAATTCACACTCGCCGCGATCAATGATCGCATCGATGAGCTGGTTGGCGTGGCGACGGACGGCCGGCTCCAACTCCAGCGAACGCTTGTGCGAGAAGCGCTGGTCGAGAATCTTGCGGTAGCGGGTCTGCGTCGGCGGGTCCACCTGCAACGGGATCATCGGACGCTCGCTGCCCAACGCCAGGTGCACATCCATCGCCGACGAGAAAATCTCGGGGTGGCGCAAGGCCCAGATGACGTCCTCGTAACGCGACAAGATTGGTGCCCCGAGCACCGCTGTTGTCGCGATCCGATAATGTTCGAGCAGCTCGGCATACACCGGCTGCGGGCAGGCGGCGAACTTCGCGTCGAGGAGGTTGATCTCACCGTTCTCCGGATTGATGTTGTCAGCGGCCATCAGCGTTTCCTTCGAGTATCCTCAGGGTTCGTGCGGGCTTTATAGCTCACACCTTTCACCAGATACCAGGCATCCGAAAGCCTGGTCTCCTTGGGGCCTGTTGGACAGAGAGGCCAGCCACAGGCAACCTGTCGGATGTGGCAGCGCCTAGCGGCCAACGGGAGCGATCCATAGAAGAAACAGCGGCCGCAGGCCTAGTGCCATGCGTTGACCACGTCCGCTTGTCCCGGCCGCTCAGCGCGCAGATCCACGGGGCGATTCTGAGCATCGACAAACACGCAGTGCGGCGTCCACGTGCGGGCTTCATCTTCAGTCATCTGGCTGAAACTGGCAATGATGACCAGATCACCCTGGCGCGCCTTGTGCGCCGCTGCGCCATTGATGCACACGACGCCGGAGCCACGCTTGCCGCCCAACGCATACGTCGTGAACCGCTCACCGTTGGTGACGTTCCAGATGTCCACCTGCTGG
>CAZTDK010001121.1:0-1916 GCA_964611965.1 uncultured Binatia bacterium (SeqCode)
GAGCGCCTCACCTTGGTGCTGGGCCTGCAATGCGAGCGGCTGGCGGAGCTGCAGGTGCGCAAGCGCATCCGCGAGGACGTGGAATCGGGCACCCAGAAGCAGCAACGCGACTATTTCCTGCGCCGCCAGATGGACTCCATTCGCAAGGAGCTCGGCGAGGACGAAACGTCAGTCGCAGGTGAATATCGGACCAAGATCGCTGCGGCGGCGATGCCCGAGGAGGTGCGCACGCAGGCCGAGCGCGAGCTCGGACGCCTGGAGCGCATGGGCGATTCGAGCCCCGAGGCGGCGATGATTCGTACCTATCTCGACTGGCTGCTCGCGGTCCCGTGGGGGCAACGCTCCGAGGAACAGCTGGATCCCACACATGCGCGCGCAGTGCTCGACGCCGACCACGCTGGTCTTGACGACGTCAAGCAGCGCATCGTCGAGTATCTCGCCGTGCGCAAGCTGCGGGCCGAGCGTGGCGTTCCCAACGATCGCCGCTCCGGCATCATTCTGACCCTCATCGGTCCTCCCGGCACGGGGAAGACGTCGATCGGTGAGTCGATCGCCCGCGCCACCGGCCGCAAGTTCGTGCGCATGTCGCTGGGCGGCGTGCGCGATGAAGCGGAGATTCGCGGCCACCGGCGGACCTACATCGGCGCGCTGCCCGGGCGGCTGGTGCGCGCGCTGCGCGACGCCGGCACGATGAACCCGGTCATCATGCTCGACGAAGTCGACAAGGTCGGGGCCGATTGGCGCGGCGACCCGTCGGCGGCACTGCTCGAGGTGCTCGATCCGGCGCAGAATCACGCCTTCCGCGACCACTACCTCGACGTCGAGCTCGACCTCTCCGAGGTGCTGTTCATCGCCACCGCCAACGTGGCCGATACCATTCCCGGCCCGCTCTTCGATCGCATGGAGGTGGTGCGCTTCGACGGCTACACCGCCGAAGAGAAGCTCGCCATTGCACGCGGCTTCCTGTGGCCGCGCCAGGTGGAACGCAACGGATTGCGCCCCGAGGAGGTGACGGTCGACGACGCGGTGCTGCGCACCGTGGTCAGCACCTACACGCGTGAGGCTGGCGTTCGCCAGCTCGAGCGCGAGCTAGGGACACTGCTGCGCAAGACGGCGACGCGGATTGCGGCCGGCACAGTGGCCGCGCCGGCGGCGATCAACGAGGCGGTCGTGCGCGAAGCGCTCGGCAGAGCGAAATTCGTCCAGGAATCGGCGGCACGCACCGCCGTGCCGGGGGTAGCGACGGGCCTTGCCGTGACACCAACCGGCGGCGACGTGCTCTTCGTCGAGGCGGCGGCAATGGCGGGGCAGGACGAGCTCCTGCTCACCGGCCAGCTCGGAGACGTGATGAAGGAGTCGGCACGCATCGCCTTGACCTACGTCCGCAGCCACGCGGCGGAGCTGGGCATCGACCAGTGCGCCTTCCGCCGGCGTGGGTTCCACATCCACGTCCCGGCAGGCGCGATTCCCAAAGATGGGCCGAGCGCCGGCGTTGCGCTGGTCACCGCGTTCACTTCGCTGCTCACCGGGCAGCCGGTGAAGCACACGGTGGGCATGACCGGCGAGGTCACATTGCAGGGACGCGTGCTGCCGATCGGCGGCGTCAAGCAAAAGGTGCTGGCGGCGCATGCGGCCGGTTTGACCGACGTCATTCTCCCCGAACGCAACCGCGACGACGTCGACGAGGTGCCCGCCGATGTCCGCCAATCCATGCGCTTTCATTTCGCCAGCTCCGTGAACGAGGTTCTCGCACTCGCGCTCGAACCGCGCGAGCACAAGATCGCCGCATAAGGCCTGCGGCCAGCGTCCTTTCTACGGCCCGCTCCCGTTGGTCGCTAGGCGCTGCCAAGTCCGACAGGCTGCTAGCTACAGCCTTGTGCAAAACACGGCCACTGGGCCGCGTCGATTCAACCTCT
>CAZTDK010001122.1:0-1914 GCA_964611965.1 uncultured Binatia bacterium (SeqCode)
CCGAGCCCGCCGCCCGTGCCGCTGCCGAAACCTCCATTGGACCCGAAGCCCGAGCTGCTCAAGCCCCCACCACCGAGACGGCCATTGCGCAGGCCTTGCCCACCCGCGAGGCCGGCGCCCCCGAATCCAGTGCCGCCGATGCCACCGCCGCTACTCACTAGACTCGCGAGCACAGTCACCATCTCGACGGCGTTGGCGTACTTGAGGTAGTAGACATGAATCCGGCCGGTACCCAACGGCAGCGGCACGTCGAGTCGAGTGATCAGATCCTTGATGCGTCGCAGCTCAGTGGGTCCCGCCAGCAGGATCAGCGAATTGGTGCGCTCGTCGGGAATGATACGAAAGGCATGTTCCGGTGTGGTGCCGCCGCTGACCGAGCCGCCACCACCCGCGGCACCGGCCGGGCGCGCTCCCGCGGCGGCGCCGCGCCGCAAGCGCGCGTCAGGTGCGGCTCCAGGCTGCGTCGCGGGCTGGCCGGCGCCGGCCTGGTTGCCGGGTTCTTCGAGCACCTGTTGCAGCAGTGCGGCAATGTCGCCCGCAAATGCATAGTTGAGCCGCACCATCTCGATGCCCTGCTCTTTGCTTTCGACGTCGAGCTGGGCGAGGATCTCAACCATGCGATCCGTCTGCGATGCCGTATCGATGAGGATCAGGGTGTTGGTTGGGCCGTAGGCGGCAAGCAACCCGTCGGGTGAAATCAACGGCTGCAGGATTGCTACCATGTTGTTGCCATCGACGAATTTCAGCGGAATGAGGCGGGTGATGTACTCGTCTTTGGGAGACACGGATCGATTCGGCAACACCGTGTCCAACGTGGAGGTCTTGGCATCCTTGGTCGGCAAGATCTTGATGATCTGCCCGGTGTTCACGGTCGTGAACCCCTTCACCTGCAGCACCGAGAGGAAGACCAGGTACGCCTCATCCACCGAGATCTTCGCCGGCGAGATGATGGTGATCTTGCCGCGGACCTTCTCGTCGACGATGAAGTTCTTGCTGGTGATCTCGCTGATGAACTTGACCAGGACCGCGATGTCGACGTCCTGGAAGTCCATGGTGATCAGCTTCTGCTGATTGTCCGCGGCTTCAGCCGACTTGGCGGTAACCGGTGGCGCCACGGCTGCAGGCGGCGCCACGGCCGGCGGAGCAACCGGGGGCGGTACCGCTGGTGGCGGTTGCGCCTCTTGCGCCAGGGATGTGCCCTGCACCCACCCCAACATGCCCAACACCACCCACCCCTGGACAAGACGACGAATGAACGGTTTCCGCATACCACCCCTCGATTATTGCTTCAATTGATGTTGTAGCAAACCGTCTGCGGGTCCTTGTTGCGCAGAATTTTTACGCAGACCTGGCGTTGATTGCGCAGCTCGCCGAAGAGCGCCAGCGCCTTGGCCGGGTCGTTGATATCCGAGCCGTTGATACTCTCGATAATGTCGCCGTTGCGCAGGCCGATGTTGTCGAAGATGCTGTTCTGACGGATCGCGAACAGGCGGAATCCCGTCGACTGGCCGCCATCGAAGTGGGGCACGGCGCGAATCTGCGTAAATAGTTGGTTCATGTTGTCGAGGGCGGAGTCAACCTCGCTCTTATCGATGTTGTACTCGTTCTCGCTCACCTTCTGGATATGAGCGTTGCCACCCGGAGACGGCGCGGGGATTGGAATGTTGGCCGCGGCGACCGCCGGTGCTGCCGGCTGAGGTCGCGGTTGGGCGTTGGCCAACTCCAGAATTTCGTCGCGACCGTCGCGGGTGAGAATCACCCGATCCCACTCCACCTGCTTGACGGTTCCACAACCTCCAGCGGTCTCGCCGACGCGATACACATCCTGCTTGTGCGTCGAGCCCTCTTCGATGATCACATACGAGGAGGCACCGTCGTTGTGCACCACGACGCCCCAGAGCTTGCCGTTGCACT
>CAZTDK010001123.1:0-1910 GCA_964611965.1 uncultured Binatia bacterium (SeqCode)
CGCGCCGACGATGAACACTGCACCGATCGAGTCGGTCTGCAGCCACACCGACGAGTCCCAGATCAGTGCCGGAGCAAAGAGCGTAAGCAGCAGCCCGGCGCGCGGGCTGAACACACCACCGCGCGCGCGCAACGCGGCTGCAACCAGCAAAGCGAGCAGGACGTCACAGAGGATCGCAGGCGCCGCGAACAGGACATGCGCCAACCGGGTATCCGGTGTCTGTGTCGGGTCGAACCATCGATGCAGATGTCCGAGCGCAGCGTACAGCACCGCCGCAACCGGCGGGTAGCCAAAAGGCAACGGCCGGTAGATCGCATATGCGAGCGTGCCGCTCCCAGACGGGAACTCGAGGGTCAACGTCAGCCCATCGTCAGACGTCCAGTTCACCGTCTGCGGCCGGTCAGCAAGGGGAATCGGTGGCTGCGGCAGCAGTTGGCGGTCCGCAAAGCGATTGGCTCCGGTGTAGACGCGATATGGCGTGTTCTCCGGGCGAGCCCATTCGGCGGGGGCCATATACATGGCCGACAGGCCGCGCGACACCGCCAACTGCCCCCAGAAGACGTAGCTCAAGTGATCCATGAGGTACGCGCGGTCGTGCAGGGCCAGCACGGCGCCGAGCCGCGCAGCAAGGGCGAGCAGACACCATACGGCTGTGGTACCGGCGCGCGCTGGTCCGCCGGGGTTAACGTCGCGGCGCAGCATGGCGGGGACGATACGTGCGCCGACCGGGTCAGGCAAACTCTCGAGCGCAACGCCCGAAGCGCCGCCCTCGGGTCCGACCTTGCCGCGAACAGCTCAAAGTGATTTATAACCCTCGCCGGTCCGCCGGCGAGCCCTTCGGGCGAATCCTTCGAAAGGAAAGGTCTTCACCATGGCACGGAAGAAAATCGCCCTGATCGGGGCGGGAATGATTGGCGGAACCCTAGCACATCTGTGCGCTCTGAAGCGCCTCGGCGACGTGGTTCTGTTCGATGTCGTTGAAGGCCTGCCGCAAGGCAAGGCGCTCGATCTGCTCGAAGCCGGGCCCATCGAAGGTTTCGACGCATCGATCCTCGGGACGAACAAGTACGACGACATCGCCGGCGCCGACGTCTGCATCGTCACCGCGGGCCTGGCGCGCAAGCCCGGCATGAGTCGCGACGATTTGCTGCACACCAACTACAAAATCATGACCGATGTGGTCAAAAATGTGGTCGCCTATTCGCCAGAGTCGGTTCTCATCGTCGTCTCCAACCCGCTGGACGCGATGGTGCAGGCTGCGTATAAACTCTCGGGCTTCAACCGCGAACGCGTCATCGGCATGGCCGGCATTCTGGACTCCGGTCGCTTCAAGAGCTTCATCGCCGAAGAACTCCAAGTCAGTGTGGAGAACATGAGCTGTCTCGTTCTGGGCGGCCACGGCGATATGATGGTCCCGCTCGTCCGCTACACCACCGTCGCCTCTATTCCCATCACCGAGTTGCTTTCCAAGGAGAAGATCGACGCCATCATCGAGCGCACCCGCAATGGCGGCAGCGAGATTGTGAAATATCTCAAGACCGGCAGCGCCTACTACGCCCCTTCGGCTGCGGCAGTCGAGATGGCCGAAGCAATTCTCAAGGACAAAAAGAAGATTCTTCCCTGCGCGGCCTTCCTCCAGGGCGAGTACGGCATCAACGGCTACTATATGGGCGTGCTCTGCAAGCTGGGCGCAGCCGGCCTCGAGCAGATCGTCGAGATCAAGCTCAACGACGAAGAACGTGCCGCCCTGATGAAGAGTGCCGCAGCCGTCAAAGAACTCTGCGACGTCATCGGCGTCTAGTCCGTCTCTCCGCGACACCATCGCCTTCATCTCACGCCAAGGGCCAGTCCGCTAAAGGAATTGGCCCTTTGCTGTTCTGTCTCCACCAAAGGGATGATGTCGCACCCCA
>CAZTDK010001124.1:0-1908 GCA_964611965.1 uncultured Binatia bacterium (SeqCode)
ACAGACAGGCATGCCAAGAGCCACGAGCGATAACTACTTTGATTATCTAGTAGTCTATGACAGTGGAGTACCTGAGTATTTCAAGGAGTTGTATATCGCCGACCTGCGCCGGTCAAATCCCCCGGTCTTCGTGGACGCCGTCTCTCCCCAGGATTACGGGTTCGTCGATCGAGCGCGCTTCGGATTCGAAACGTTCCCGGCGCTCGCCAGATTCGTCCAGGACCACTATGTGCTCGTCAATGATATCGACGGCATCCGGATCTTCGTCAGAAAGGATCGTTTGCAAGAGCGGCAGACGCCGTAAGAGCCAAGGACACCGGTCACGAGGTTGAAGGCTGATGCCGCTCACGCCCGGCTTGCCGGGCTCTCGTCCCGCTCTTCGGTCAGCGCCATCCGGGTTGCGAGCCAGGGGGGCGCGCGCGCAAAGGCGACACGCGCGGCACCGAAGCAGACCACGTACATGGCAACACCAACGCCGAACGTGACCGCCATCCCCCACGCCAGCGACAGTATCGTCGCCAGCACGCTGCCGCACACCGACGCCGCGCCGTTGACGCCCCAGTACAACGCCCGATATCCAGGCGGATCATCCGCGCTCAGCGCCAATCCGGTGGCGAGTGGCATTCCCAAAAAGAACCCCAGCGGCAACAACAGCAGCACCGCGCCGCTGATCCGCAGCCAGGTGGGCGCACTCTCGAGAGCCCGAGCCAGTGTCGTCCCCGCGACCGCCGTGAGCACCGCCACGACCAAGAGGCCCACCAACGCGTGCGGCAACCACGCCGCCGCGCCGCCATGACGCACAACTCGCTGCGTCCAGAGACTGCCGAGCCCAGCGGCCACCAACAATGAGAAGAGCACCACGGTGAGCCCATACATCGGGTGCCCGAGGGTAATCATCAGGCGCTGCATCAGCGAAAGCTCAATCAGGATGAAGCCCATGCCGAGGCCGCCGAAGTAAACGATGCGGCTGGTCGCGTGCGGAATTTGGATGTCGGCAGCACGCCGCAGCCACAGGGGTCCGAGAATGAACGCCGCGGACAACGCGACCACCACGACCAAGAGCCACGCCAGCGTGACCACCGCGCTGGTGTTTGGCCTGGACGCGTCGCCTTGGTCGCCGGTGTGCCAGAGCGCGTTGCGTACCCGGAGCATATTGAAGAAGAACGGCCGATCGTCGGTAGGCGCACTGATGTCGAAGGGATAGGTCTCGAGCAACCCGGCCGGCTCCTGCGCTCCGGCCAACTGCGCCAGCGTGTCGTCCTGGCTGACCCCGGGACCGAGGATTTCCTCGAAACCCTTGGCGGCGCACCATTCCCGCAACGTCGCCAGCTCACTCGCGGTAAACGGCCGCGCCCCGATGAGTACCGTGGCCACCGAGGCGCGCTTGCGCAGATTGTGCACCAGGAAGAGGTGGTCCTGCACGCGCAGCACGCCGCGCTGACGCAGAGCCGCGCTGGCCAACGACACCAAGCGCGGCGTCTCGCTGCCGAAGTACCACCGACTCAGCGAGAGAATTCCGTCCGCGCTGAGTCGATCCAGAAAGACTCCGACGCCTTCGACGGTGTACAACGCGTTCTCAGACATCACATACGCGCCGTTAGCCGCACCCGCCCACGTATCGACCAAGGATGCTTGAATGACGTCGAAGCGCTCGGGCGTCCGCGCCGCATAGCTGCGCGCTTCGTCGTGAACCAATTCCACATCGGGGCGTCGTTCCAGGTGCCCGGTAAAGTCAGCGAACGGGCCGCGCAGGAGACCCAAGATACCGCCGTTGACTTCCACGCCGACCACCCGTTCGTGTCCAAAGGTCAACGCCGTCAAAATATCGCGCCCCCCACCAACCCCGATGATCAACACCGAACCATGAGGCCGAATCGCATGCACGAGTGCCGTGGCGTCCCATTGCAG
>CAZTDK010001125.1:0-1905 GCA_964611965.1 uncultured Binatia bacterium (SeqCode)
GGCGACGTCAACCCGCCGGTGCACGCCTGGGCCGCCTGGCGCGTCTACAAGATCGAGCGCAAGCGCCGCGGGGTCGCCGACCGCAACTTCCTCGAGCGCGTGTTCCAAAAACTACTGCTGAACTTCACCTGGTGGGTCAACCGCAAGGACGCCGACGGGCGCAACATTTTCCAAGGCGGCTTCCTCGGCCTCGACAACATCGGCGTCTTCGACCGCAGCAAACCGCTGCCCACCGGTGGGTGTATCGAGCAGTCCGACGCGACCAGCTGGATGGGCATGTACTGCCTGAACATGCTGGCCATTGCCCTCGAGCTGGCGCGCGAGAATCCGGCGTACGAGGACGTCGCCAGCAAGTTCTTCGAGCACTTCGTCTACATCTGCCGCGCCATGAACAACATCGGCGAAAAAGGCATCGAGCTGTGGGACCCCGAGGACGGCTTCTACTATGACGTGTTGCGCCTGCCGGACGGCCAGCACTACCCGCTGAAGGTGCGCTCCATGGTCGGCTTGATTCCCCTGTTCGCCGTCACAATCCTGGACTCCGAGATCATCGACAGGTTGCCGGGTTTCAAGCGGCGGATGCAGTGGTTCCTCGAGAACCGCCCCCAGCTGAGCGAGTACGTCGACATCCAAACAGGGGCAGACCTGCACGTGCGGCGTTTGTTGTCCCTGGTCAATCGCGAACGGCTGAGTCGTGTCCTGCGGTACATGCTCGATGAGAGCGAGTTCCTGTCGCCGTACGGCATCCGCGCCCTGTCACGCTTCCATCGCGAGCACCCGTACATGTTGTCCGTCGACTGCACGGAGCATCGGGTCGCGTACGAGCCGGCGGAATCGAGCACCGGGCTGTTCGGTGGCAACTCGAACTGGCGCGGCCCGGTCTGGTTCCCCGTCAACTTCCTGCTGATCGAGTCGCTGCAGAAGTTTCATCATTACCTCGGCGACGACTACCGCGTGGAGTTTCCCACCGGCTCGGGGCAGCGCCTCACATTGTGGGAGGTGGCGGCAGAGATTTCCCGGCGGCTCACCCACCTTTTTCTGCGCGACGCGGATGGCCGGCGTCCGGTGTGCGGCGGCAGCGAGCGGTTTCAACAGGATCCGCACTGGCGCGACTTGGTCCTGTTCTACGAGTACTTTCACGGCGACAACGGCGCCGGCATCGGCGCCAGCCACCAGACCGGATGGACCGCACTAGTTGCCAAGCTGCTGCAGCAGAACGGCGAGTGATGGAAGGCAGTGACACGTGACGAGTGACCAGTGACCAACTGGAAGCACGCACGGTGGAACCAGGTCGCCCGCTTGTCACTCGTCACTCATCACTCGTCATTGGCAATCGAACGGAAGCAGACTATGGACGACGCATTGAAGGCGGTTGGGCTGTTGATTCTCTCGAACACGTTCATGACCATGGCGTGGTACGGTCACTTGCGGTTCAAGTCGTTGTCACTGCCGGTCGCCATCGGTGTGAGCTGGGGTCTGGCGTTCTTCGAATACCTGCTGCAGGTCCCCGCGAACCGGATCGGATATCATTCACTGTCGGCGTACCAGCTCAAGATCATTCAAGAGAGCATCACCCTCGTGATCTTCATCATCTTCGCCGCGCTGTGGCTCGGCGAGGGCTTGCGTCTCAAGTATCTCCTGTCGTTCGCATTGATCCTCAGCGGCGCAGTGGTTGCCTTCCTCTAACGCCAGCAGCCGAGCGATTCAAAGGTTGCCACATCTTGTCACTCGTCACTCATCACTTGTCACTTCTTGTCTTCGACCTCGACGGAACATTGATCGACTCGCGTGCCGATCTTGCCGCCGCGGTGAATCACGTTTTGCAAGGCTTTGGTCTCGCGCCGCTCTCTCTCGATGTTGTTACCGGGTACGTCGGTGACGGCGCGCGTCTGCTCGTGCAGCGTG
>CAZTDK010001126.1:0-1902 GCA_964611965.1 uncultured Binatia bacterium (SeqCode)
GTCGAAGCGCGTCATGATCGTGGCTGCCGCGCCATCGATACTAAGATAGTCCTGCTCAACCTGCCTTTCGGGGACAAAGTTCGCGCCCATGCCCCAGCCGAACGGTACGGGTCGGACCGGATCGACAAGCAGGCGCGAAAACGCGTTCCACACCTCGAACGCATGCGGCCCTCCCGGGTCGAGGGAGATGACCGGGGGGGCTTCATCGGGATGTCCCTTCGCCCAGTGCACGCGCAAAGCAGACCCATCAAGGTGGCCGACAAAAGCGACAGAGAACAGGAGCGCCCCCAGCGCCGCGGCCGCCACCGCCCATCGATCCGCTGCCGCATAGGCAACCAGCGCCGCACCGAGCGCCGCCAGCGCGCCGAGCAGGAGAACGCCGCGCGGCCCCTCGCCGTATGCCGCAAACGGCACGAACAAGGCGCAGCCGACGGCAGCGCCAATGAGATCGGCGCCGTACACCGCACCGATCCGCTCCTCGGCGCGCAGCAACGCCAGGCACATGAACACACCGGACAAGGTAAATGGGATGGAGACCAGGACGTACAGTGCGGCCACCCCCGCCAACTCCGCACCCGCCAGCCCAAAGGTGACGTTGAGACGCAGCTGCAGTGCCGTGCAGATGACAATCGACAGCGCGTATCCCAGGGCATAGCGCGCCGCCAGCCGCCACGCGTCGGCCACGGGAAACTGCCGCGGCCACAGGTGCACAACGACGGCGCCGACCGTGGTGCCGAACAGCGCGATCGACACGGCCATGAAGGCGAAGTGATACCACATGGTCGCCGAGAAGATGCGGGTCAGGAGCAACTCCAGCATCAAGTTGCTCATCATCACGAAAGCGACGCCGAGGTATGGCAATCCCCTCACTTGTGGCGCGACGCGCATGGCCAGCGCAGGTCCTAGCTGAAGGCCTCCGTGCGGTCCAGCAGGATTGGTCGCACCGCCACGCGCAGCCGTCGCATCGCAGCCAGCTTGAGCGGCTTTCCCGGCTGTGCTGTAAACCGTGGAGATGCCGTTGTTGCCTACAGATCGCCAGCGGCTCATCACCGGCGCAATCGCAGCCCTAATCGTCATGGCCACCGTCGTGGCCTACGGCCCCGCGTTGCACGGCGACTTCATCTGGGACGATTTCCAATACGTCCGCGACAACCCCGAGCTGCGGTCGCCGGGCGGTCTGTGGAACATCTGGTTCGCTCCCATGGCCACCCCACAATACGACCCGCTCACCTTCAGCAGCTTCTGGGTCGAGTATCATCTCTGGGGGCTCGATACCCTCGGCTATCACATCGGCAACGTCATCCTGCATGCCGCCAACGCGCTGCTCCTGTGGGTCGTGCTTGTCGAGTTGGGGATTCCCGGTGGCGCCCTCGCCGCGGCGATCTTCGCCCTGCACCCCGTGCACCTCGAGTCGGTGGCGTGGATCGTCGAGCGCAAGAACATCCTATCCGCGCTGTTCGGTCTAGCGACGATTCTAGCCTGGGTGCGGTTCATTGCCCCGCACGGACCGCAGCGGCCCCGAACGCTGTATGCCCTCGCGCTCGCGTTTTACGCCTGCACGCTCCTCAGCAAACCCGTGCTGTGCACCCTGCCGGCAGCGTTGCTCCTGCTAGCCTGGTGGAAACGGCCGGCGGATTGGCACAAGGCAATCGCCGCACTGCTCCCGTTTGCGTTGCTGAGCGTAGCGATCGGCTTGCTCGCCTGGTGGCGTGAGCAACCTGGCAATCCACCGCAGCCATTGTCAGTGCTCGAGCGTCTGCTGATCATGAATCACGCGTTGTGGTTCTATGCGGGCAAACTGCTGTGGCCGACGACGCTGACACCCATCTATCCACGCTGGGAGATGCAGGCGACGCCGGCCTCGCTCATCCTCCTTGTCGCCAGCATTGTCGTCGCCGTCCT
>CAZTDK010001127.1:0-1899 GCA_964611965.1 uncultured Binatia bacterium (SeqCode)
GAGCTCGTTTCGTTTTCCAGAATAGCGTGGACCGACTCACCTCGTTGATTCGGACGAAGGAGTTGCCGCGCGTTGGCAAGGAAATCGTCCAGAAGGCGGCCGAGAAGCAGGCAAAGAATCCTCCACACCCGCGAAGCCCCGTAAGTCCGCAAAGAAGTGATTTTGCTGCTAGCGAGCATCGTGGATCAAACTGCAGTGGGGTTCGCCGCAGAGTTTGCGAACCCCGCGGCGTCCGTGATGGCCTTTCGGGATTTCTCCGCAGCGGTGTGCGCGCCGAACGATAGTGCCCCGTATCGCTGACTCACCACTAGCGTGGTATCATTTTGGTAATTGATGGCATCGGTAACATTGTATGGTAGTCTCAATGATTGGCTTCGGAGGACTCCATGCCACCACATCCGACAGATCACCCCGGGCTGCTACGTGTACCTGGTCCGGACCTGAATACCATCTCCCTGCGTTTCGCCGCGCTTTCCGACCGTGACGAGTTCAACCCATCGTCATGGGCGCAATATGCCCTTTCGAAAAGCATTGCGTTTCCCGGCTGGTGGGAGATCGACCTCGATCTGCTGGCGCTTGGGGATGGCGACTACGAATACGAATTTGTGCTGAATGGCGCCATCATCGCCCCCGATCCCTACGCCGAAGTCATCACCCGCTTCGGTGGATACCGCGGGATCTTTACCATCTTCGGTGGAGTCCGCGTATCGAAACCCTTCGGCTGGGAGGGCGAGAGTCCTGCCGGAACCATCCTGCCCCAGAACAATCAGATTGTGATTTACGAAATGCCGATTAAGTGGATGTCCACCGATCCCATCGAGACTACTGCGAACACCACGCCGGTGGAACTCGGCACCTTCGACAAAGTTATTTTCGAGCATCTGATCGATCTGGCAGCGATGGGCGTGAATTGCATCGAGCTTTTGCCGGTCGAAGATTCACCGCAAACGCTGAACTGGGGATATGGAACGAGGTTCTTTTTTGCGCCCGATTACGACATCGGCAACCCCGTGGATGCGAAGTTCTTCGTCAAGTCGTGCCATCAACGCGGCATTCGAGTGGTGCTGGATGTGGTGATGAACATGTTCGCGCCGCAATGTCCGCTCGCCGCGCTCGCCCCGACGTGGTTCCACGAGCCCGCCTCCGCCGGCCGGGCGGATTGGGGACAGGACCTGTTCCGATTTAACACGCCGGCGTATGACAACTACTATGCCGCCCGTGAATTCCTGTGTGAGATGGCGGAGTTCTGGGTTTCTGACTACCACGTCGATGGTTTCCGCATCGATGACTTCGCCGACATCAATAGTTGGGATTTCATCCAGGAGTTTCATGATCGCGCCACAGCGAAGAGCCAGACGCTGTTCCCCGGGAAGCCTTTTGCCGTAATCGCCGAAGATTCCAATGGCCGGTTTGTGACCACCGGGGATGATCCCAACAACCCCGGCGGGCGGAAAGTGGTGGACGCGATTTGGAACTTTGGTTACCGGAATGAAGTTCGCCGCCTGCTGAGCAGTAATATCAACACGTCATGGGGACAGCCTGCGCGCTCGGCGCGCGTTCAGCATCTGATTTCGAAGGACGGCGTCTGGAACGACTGGAATCACTCTTTCGACGCCGGCTACGCGGACATGTCCTGCTCGGTCGATTACATTACCTCCCACGACGTTGCGGACCCGAATGGTCAGCGCCTGATGAACTTCATCCTGGGCCCGATGTTAATCGCGGCCGGCTTGGGTGATGGCGGCGTGGAGAACGTTCGCAGCGCCGTGGATGGAGCCAACCCTTCTCAAGATCCGCGAGTGCAAGCGGCGGTGCAACAGGCCTTGCACCAGGTCTTCGGCGCCTTCGCTATTTTGTTGACGTCGGTGGGCATGCCGATGTGGCTGGCGGGTGAGGAGT
>CAZTDK010001128.1:0-1892 GCA_964611965.1 uncultured Binatia bacterium (SeqCode)
CTTTCGCTGAGGCCGTTCAGAACCAGACGTTCGGTTGCCGGTTCACGCGCCAGATCGAGGATGGCTTGTGTCAGCGGGTGCTCGGCATATCGGCTGACGCCGCGGTGCGTTCCAACGACCAGGATCCGCAGGTCGCGCAGCGCGCGCGTCACAAAATCCAGGAGCAACAGCGACGAGCGGTCGGCTCCCTGTAGATCGTCGAGCACGATCAACAGGGGCGCGTCCTGTGCCAGTGCTGCCAAGAGCTGCACCGACGCATCGAAAAGCCGAAAGCGCGCCTCCGGTGATTGGTTCACCGGAGGAGATTGGCGAGCGCCGACTTGGAATAGCAACGGCGCCAACGCGTCGAAATCGAGTGCCGCACGGGTCGCGGTGTCGAGTTGCTGGGCAGCGCCGCGCAATACTTGCACCCAAGGCCAGAACGCCGGCGCGCCAGCTTCTTCGTAGCCGCGGCCCCACAGAACGCGCACGCCGTGCGCGCGCGCACGGTCGGCCACCTCCTCGCACAGGCGCGTCTTACCCATGCCCGGCTCGCCTTGCAGGAGCACCAGCCGGCCGTGGCCGGCACGCGCGTGCTCCAAGCTAGAACGCAGGCTATTGATCTCGACCTCGCGGCCGACGAAGGTACCTGAATTCGATGACTCCAAACCCGCGGCTGCCTTTCTACAGTCGCCGCCTCGGGTCAGGGTCATACATAGCCGCGGCAGCCCTCGCAACTAACCGGTCGAGTCCGGCTGAATATCGGGACCAATTTCTGAAGTGTCCCGCGCACAACTCGCAGGGGGCATTAGAGCCATCCGCAGGGTAGAGAGGACAACTCCGGGCTCGCGCCGACTTTCAGTGCGCCGGGGCGAGCCACGGCGGCAGCTGCTCACTCCAATGCGAGCGCGGATGGTGGGCCTTGGGCGTCGGCTGGGGACGCGGTGGCGCGCCGTCGTCGGCGCCGCCCGAGTCATCGGCCGTCCCTTCCTCGGCCGCGGTAGCCGGCTTCTCGGTCTTGCTCAGAAACGTGTGAAACGCCGCCTGGCATCCCTTCGTCGTGTGGGCGGTCACCAGTGCGCTCATCCACGCCGGCACGCGGCCGCCGTTGCGCTCGCGGACGAAGGGATAGATCGTATTGAGATAGTCGTTGCACTCCGCCAACCCGGCGCGCGACTCGTCCGCGTTGGGGAAGGATTCGAGCAGCGCGCGCCGCACGCACACGTCGAACGCTTCATTGAAGAGCTGCTCGTCGGTCATGACGGCCAGTTCGCTCGATGACTTGTTGTCGTGCGTGCTCTCCCACCGGGCGTGAGTCGGTAGAGGCGTGAGCAGGAGGATCATGATGCAACCGAGGAGGTGGAGAGTTCGCATATCCGAAGTCTTTACCTGGTCGCGGCGAATTTTCCAGCCCAACATTGTAGCCGCTGGCCGCGCCATGCGGCCGCGTCCGGACTTTGCGATTTGATCGTTGCCAAGGGACAGGCGCCCATAGTAGAAGGGAAAGTCGTTCAAATCTTGTCTCACAAAGGGGGGCCGATGGGTCCATCCAGGCCAGTGTTCACACGCGTCCGCGCAGTTGGGTTTGGTGCACTCCTACTCTTCACGGTGACGGCGACCGCACGCGCCAACTTCGTCGAGTTCGAAAGCGGCCCCGTGCGGCCACTGGCGATGTCGGCGGACGGAACGAAGCTGTTCGCTGTCAATACCCCCGACAACCGACTCGAGATCTTCAGCGTCGGCGCGGGCGCGTTGACGCATACCGGCTCGGTCCCGGTTGGCCTTGAGCCCGTCGCCGTGGCGGCGCACAACATCAATGCTCAGTGCACGAGCGCCAGCACCCCATTTGCCTGTTGCACCGGGCTGGGCACAGGGACCTGCGATCAAGCGCAGTGCACGAGTGCCAGCACGCC
>CAZTDK010001129.1:0-1891 GCA_964611965.1 uncultured Binatia bacterium (SeqCode)
CTCAAAATCTGCTCCGGGCAACCGGGTGGGGGTTCAAGTCCCTCCAGGGCCACTTAGTTTTCGCGCAGTTGGCGCCCTCGGCTCATCCCGCCGAAGTCTCTGGCTGGGAAACTGTGCCCGCAATTGTGCCCGACAGGTTCTTAGCGGCCTCGTCGAGCTTGCGCGCCGCGTCGGCCAGATCGCCCTCGCTCACGATGTTGTAGCGCTCGAAGACTGAGCGCGTTTTGTGCCCGGTCATCGTCATGGCGACACGTTCAGCGATGCCAGCACGCACCAGGTTGCGCACCGCCGTGCGGCGGAAGTCGTGTGGGATGCGGCCGGGCGTGCCGGCGTTGTCACAGGCGGCATCCCAGGCGCCATAGAAGTCCCGGATCGGCACTCCCTTGCGGTGAAACACCCAGGGGCAGATGATCCCCTTCTCCCGTTCCACCGCACGTGTGTGCTCTCGTTGCGCCTCGAGCAGTATCCGGAGGTCCGAGGTGAAGGGAAACACGCGGCCTTCATCGTTCTTCGTGGTACCGGCGTCGAGCCGCACGGTCCCAGCGGCGAAGTCCACTTGGCGCCAGTGCAGCGCGAGCACTTCGCTGGGGATGCGCCAGCCGGTGATGTAGGCGAAGGTGACCACAGCTTGCAGCGGCGGGGGAAGGAGGCCGCGCACCATGGAGAACTGCTCGGGCTCAAAGAAGCCGGTGCGGACGTTGCGTTCCTTCAGCATCGGGATGTACGGCTTGTGCATCAACTTGCCGGCCTGGACTCCGAGGTTGAAGGCGCGTTTCAGGGCAGACAGCTCGCGGTTGATCTCCGCGTTTGCAGCTTCCGCCTCCTGGCGCTGCACAATGAAGCGGCGGACGTCGGTCGTCGTGATCGATGGGGCTCGGCGACCTTCGAAGAACGGCGTCAGGTGCAGCTTGAAGATCCGCTTCACGTTGCGCAAAGACCGCCTGCCGTTCGCTTGGTAGTCGTTCAGCACGTCGGCGGCGAGCTCGTCGAACGTCACCCGCTGGGTACGTGGTGAGACCGGCAGCCCGCGCTCGATGTCGCCCTCGCGCGTTCGTAACAGACTCTTCGCCACGCCCTCCTTGTCGCTCCCGGAGCTTTCACGCATCGGGACACCGTTGCGGTAGTATTTGATCCAGTAGACGTTGCCGCGCTTGTAGAGCATCCCCATGGCTCACCTCACTCCCGCAACTGCAGAGAACAGGGCCGCCCGCTGGTCATCGGGCCACGCGTCCCACTCCTGTAGTTCCTCAACAGTGATCTCATTGCTGAGCAGCAGGGCAACCAGGTACGGCACGCGCAGCCGCTCAGCGAATGCCCGGAGGCCATGTGTCTGCCAGCCAATGCCGGTGGGTCGATCTTCGGGGTCTGGATCGTCGTTGACTCGGTAAGCGTCATCGATGGCGCCCCAGGTTTCGACGATCGCTTGCCAGCGGGCACGGGTCGTCCTCTTTGGTGCGCTCATGACTGCAGCGTCGTGTGGAAGGCTGCGCGCTGTGGCCACAAGTGTAAGGTGCGAGGTGGGCTCGCCGGCGCACGCCGTGGTAGGGTGATCCTCAGCCATGATCGAAGTCTCCTTTCGGTCTGGTTAGGGCCGGCGCCGGTGTTCGCGCATCGCGCCGGCTCGTTTCGTCTGCGCGCTATATACGGCAGTGTATAGCGTTGGTCAACCTCGGTTGCGAGATTGAGCCGCGATGTGCTACGAGCGTTGCCCATGGCGAAGCGGAGAATCAGCACCTGGCTCTACACCTGCGAACGTTGCGGACATGAATGGATTGCGCGGCAGCCAGACGATATTCCGACAACCTGCGCCAAGTGTCGGTCTCCGTATTGGAACAAGCCGAGGGCAACCCCGAAACCTGCCGTGCGCGGCAAGCCGAAGCGCAAGCGCAGC
>CAZTDK010001130.1:0-1887 GCA_964611965.1 uncultured Binatia bacterium (SeqCode)
GGCGCGCGATCGTGGTTTGCAAGTGCTGGTGTGCGGCGCCGGTGTAGCGGCGCATCTGGCGGGCGTCGTCGCCGCGCATACGACCTTGCCGGTCATCGGTGTGCCGCTTGAGGCGGGCAGCTTGCGCGGCTGGGATGCGCTGTTGGCGACGGTGCAGATGCCGCCCGGCGTGCCGGTGGCAACGGTGGCGGTCGGCAAGGCGGGTGCCGAGAACGCGGCGATTCTGGCGGTCCAGATCCTCGCGCTGGGTGACGTCGAGCTGCAGCAGCGGCTCGACCACTTCAAGACGGAGCTGGCGCGTCAGGTGGAAGAAAAGGATGCTCGACTGCAGCAACAACGTCGTGGCGTCTGAGGCGATTGCCCACGCGGCGGGCCTGATCGCCGGCGGCGGTGTGGTCGTCTACCCAACGGAAACGGTGTACGGCCTGGGCGTCGATGCGTCGAACGCGCGCGCGCTCGATCGCTTGGTGACGCTGAAAGGCCGCGAGCCGGGAAAGCCGATCTCCGTCCTCGTCAGCGACCGGCACATGCTCGGCGATCTCGTCAGCGAGGTGCCGCCGCTTGCCAGCCTGCTGATGCGCCGCTTCTGGCCGGGGCCGCTCACCATCGTGTTGCGCGCCCACACCGGGCTGTCGCCGCTGCTGACGAGTGATACCGGCGGACTCGGTGTGCGTGTTTCGAGTCATCCAATGGCGACCGCATTGGTCGAAGCTGTGGGCCGCCCGGTTACCACGCCGAGCGCCAACCCCGCGGGACAGCGCCCGCCGCTTCACGTTGACGAGGCGCGGGCGTACTTCGGCGCGCGGGTCGACTGCTATCTGGACGGCGGTCGCGTCGCTGGCGAGCCGGCGTCGACCGTGGTCGATGCGCGGGGCGAGTTGAAGGTGATCCGCGAGGGTGCGATTGCACACGCGACGCTGCTGGCTGTGCTGCAGCAGTCGTGACGTCATCACAAAACGTTCCTTGCGGCGATTAGCTTCTCCGAATGCACTGTTCTGGTTCTTCGTGCTCTTCCTCGGGAATGCAGATGCCAACCACCTTACGGCCCTCACCCGAACCCTCGCCGGTGCCAGAAGTGGCACGGGCGAGGGAGCGCTCGTCTACCATCGTCCCGGGCGAGTGCAACTCATGTCAATTTGGTGAATCGCCTCCGTCCTCGCAGGTGTAGGAGTACCCATGGTTATGCTGCGTCCGTTTCGTCCGTTGCGCTACAACGCGCAGGCGGTGGGAAATCTTGCTGCTGTCGTTGCGCCGCCGTACGACGTGATTTCGGATGCCTATCGCGACACGCTGTACGCGCGCAGCGCGCACAATGTCGTGCGGCTGATTCTGAATCGTGACGCCGACCGCTATGCCGCGGCGGCGGCGCTGCTCCATGAGTGGCGGAAGAGCGGTGTCTTGCTGCAGGATGCGCAGCCGGCGCTGTGCTACTACGTCGAGGACTTCACCCTCCCGGACGGGGCGGCGCGCCAACGGGCCGGTATCATCGCCGCGGTGCGTCTGGAGTCGTTTGACAGCGGCGACATCCGCCCGCACGAGCGGACATTTGCTCGTGCAAAAGCGGATCGAATGAGTCTCTTACAAGCGTGCCGCACCAACCTCAGTCCGATCTTTGGGCTGTATGCCGATCAGCACGCGGCGCTGGCCCCGGCGCGGCACGCGGCGGCGAGCCGACCGGCGGACATCGACCTGCGCGACGACAGCGGCGAGCGGCACCGACTCTGGTTGCTCACCGATCCAACGGACATCGCCGCGATCAGGGAGGCGCTGGCGGCGGAGTCGGTCGTCATTGCCGACGGCCACCATCGCTACGAGACCGCGCTGGCCTATCGCGACTACCGGCGTGCCGACCGCACGGCGCCGGACGCGGACGATGCCGAGGCCCCA
>CAZTDK010001131.1:0-1886 GCA_964611965.1 uncultured Binatia bacterium (SeqCode)
ACACAGCTTCACAAATCCTCCTCGTGCCCTTGCAAAAAAGGGTCTGGCCGCCGCATAGGCAACCCAGACCCTCCACTTTTACCCGGCCGTTGCAGAGCGTCAAGGGATAGCGACGGGTTGGCGGGAAGTCAACGCGCTGTGCGCACGACGGCTCACCTGGCCGAGGCGTATGGCCGCCCCGCAGGGCCTGCGGTGGCGTCTGTGCTCTGGCCGGCTTCCGTGGATCACAGGGCTGCCAAGACCGACAGCCGCTCGGTATTTTGTGGAAATACGGAAAAGCAAATGGTACCGTCGACCGCTAGTGAGAAGCCCTTGCAGCCGAAGGACTTGCGCGCCACACCGGGAGGCAGGCGCAGGCTGCGGTGTTCTAGCGTTTGAAGCTGCGAGCGGCAGTGGTGTCTAACCAAAGGCGGGAGTGAATTTGTGTGCGGGATAATCGGGGCGGCTGGCAAACTTGACGGGCTCGACGTCCGATCCTTGCTAGGGCTGCTGCATCATCGCGGGCCGGACGATCGCGGCTTTGTCGCGGACGGTAACGTGCAGCTCGGTTTCACGCGGCTCGCGATCATCGACGTCGCCGGCGGCCATCAGCCGATGTGGGACGTCGACGGGACGCACTGCATCGTCTTCAATGGCGAAATCTACAATTATCTGGGGCTCAGGAACGAGCTGCAACAGGCAGGCTTTGCATTCCAGTCGACCTGCGACACCGAGGTCATCCTGCAAGGTTACAAGCACTGGGGCACGGATGTCCTGGACCGCCTCTCCGGCATGTTTGCGTTCGTCATCTACGACCGCCCGCAGCACCGGCTGTTCTGTGGCCGCGACCGCCATAGCAAGAAGCCCTTCTACTATTTCAACGATAGGCGGCGCTTTGCATTTGCCTCTGAGCTCAAGCCGCTCCTGGCCATGCCCTTCGTCGAGGCGGCCATCAGCCAGAATGGCCTGTCGAAGTACCTTGCCTACGGGCTCATTCCAGCGCCGGCCTCGATCATCGAAGGTGTCAGCAAGCTCCCCGGTGGCCACGGGATGGTGGTGTCGCTGGACACGCTGGCAGCCGAGGTGTTCCCCTACTGGAATCTCGATTTTCGATTGCGCGCGCGGCCGCAGGACCAGACGCCGAGCGGGCAGATCGACGAGGCAGCGGTCGGTCATCATCTCATCGAGCTTTTGCAAGCCGCAACCGAGCGCCGTCTGATGAGTGAGGTGCCCCTGGGCGTTTTTCTCAGCGGCGGCATCGACTCGAGCACCGTCGCGGCGCTGGCTTGCCGTCTGCTGCCGCCGGACCGCGTCGACACCTTCTCGATCGGCTTCGACGATCCGAGCTTCGACGAGTCCGTCTACGCCCGCGACGTCGCCCGCTTCCTCGGTACGCGTCATCACGAGCAAGTGATTGGCGGAAAGATGCTCCTCGATTTCGTTCCCGAGGTCATCGGCCACCTCGATGAACCCATTGCCGACGGCTCCGTGGTGCCCACCGCCCTGCTCTCCCGCTTCGCACGGGAGCGTGTGACCGTCGCGCTCGGCGGTGATGGCGGCGATGAGCTGTTCGCCGGCTACGACACCTTCAAGGCGCACCTTCCGGCGCAGTATGTTCATCAATGGGTGCCCCGGCGGGGCATCGGATTCCTGCGGACGCTGGCCGCGTTCCTGCCGGTTTCGCAAGCCAACATCAGCCTGGACTTCCAGATCCGGCAATTTCTACGGGCATTGGAGTATCCCCCGGAAACCTGGCACTCCATCTGGCTCGGGCTCGTCGAACCGCGCGAGATGCAGGAGATTTTCCCGAACGGAGAAAATCGCCCCGAACGCCTATACGACGACGTCTTCCAACTGCTGCGCGACATCCCGCGTGACGAGCCGCAGGACAGTTTGCTGGCGATCTA
>CAZTDK010001132.1:0-1885 GCA_964611965.1 uncultured Binatia bacterium (SeqCode)
CTAGGGGCTGCCAAGTCCGACAGGCTTCTAGCGATATCAATACGGCGAGTCAGTGCCAACCATTTTTCTCACCGCGCCATCACCGTGTAGCCGGTGGTCGGTCCGCGTTGGATCAGCAATCGGACTTTGTTGCCGACATGCTCGAGCGCTTGCTGGCAGTTGCGCACCGACGTGACCGGCTGTTCGTCGACCTGGAGAATGACGTCGCCGACTTCGACGCCGGCGTTGTCCGCGGGGCCGCCGTCCGCGAGATCGCTGACAGCCGCGCCGCGCACACCCGCGGGGATGCCGAAGCGTTGTGCCAGCGCCGGGGTGAGCTCCGTCAGCGTCATGCCCCAGTCGCGCCCACTGGGCCGGCGCTCGGCGCGCACGCTGCGTTCCGACGGCTGGTCGGCGATGATCATGCGCAGGCTCTGCTCCTGGCCGTTGCGCAGCACTTTGACTTGCGCGATCTCGCCGACCTTCGACTCGGCAACCAGGGCCGGCACCTGGTGGCTGTCCTCGATCACCGTGCCGTTGTACTCGACGATGACGTCGCCGCGTGCGATGCCGGCGTGAGCGCCGGGTCCGTCGGCGACAACCTCGACGACCAGTGCCCCACGCGGATGATCGAGCCCGAACGACTGCGCCAGCGCCGGCGTCAGGTCCTGGACGCTGACGCCGAGCCAGCCGCGCGCCACCTTGCCATGCTGGCGCAGCTCATCGATGACGTGGCGTGCCAGGTTGATGGGAATGGCGAACCCGATGCCGACACTGCCACCGCTGCGGCTGAAGATCGCGGAGTTGATGCCGACGACGTCGCCGTGCGTATTGAGCAGCGGGCCCCCGGAGTTGCCCGGGTTGATCGAGGCATCGGTCTGGATGAAGTCGTCGTAGGGGCCGGCGCCGATGACGCGGCCCTTGGCACTGACGATGCCGGCGGTCACGGTGGCGGCGAGACCGAACGGGTTGCCGATGGCCACCACCCAGTCGCCAACCTCCAGTTCTTCCGAGTCGCCCAGATGGGCCGTGGGCAGCTCTTCGTGCGGCTTGATCTTGATCAGCGCGACATCGGTTTTCGGATCGACGCCGATGAGCGTGGCATCGTACTCGTCGCGGTTCGCGAGCTTGACGTGAATCTGGTCGGCTTGTTGCACGACATGGGCGTTGGTGGCGATGTAGCCATCGCTGCTGACGATGAATCCGGAGCCCAGGCTCTGCTGGCGCTGGAGACGTTGCGGCAGGGCCTCACCGAAGAAGCGGCGGAAGAAATCCTCGTTCGGATCGCCGGTACCCTGCGTGCGCACCAGGCGCGTCGAGAAGATGTTCACGACGGCCGGTTTGGCGGCTTTCGCGACGCTGGCGAAACTCTCCGGGGCTTGCTGCGCAGCGGACGCCGGCATGGAGATTAAGATGTGTAGGATTCCAAAGAGAATGAGGGGCAGCCGCCGCTCGACGATCATCTCGGCCTTTCTTGCGCTGAAGAATGGTGGCATGCGGCTGGGTCTCGAAGAGTGTTTCACCACGAAGGGCACGAAGAACACGAAGGATACTGTTTGAATGATGCCGTTGTCTACGTTGACGCGACCATGCCGTTCTTCGTAACCTTCGTGTTCTTCGTGGTTTAGTCGTCTTCGTGATGAATGAAGGGCTACGGCATGGACGGCAGGTACTTCTTTAACGGAAACGTCAGGCGCCACAGCAGGCTGCCGGCGATCGCGCCGACGAGCGTGCCGACCAGCGCGGCGATGACCAGCTGCGGGAAACCGGGAGTGGCGACGGTCGAGCGCGCGAAGATGATGACGCTCACCAGCGTGGCGGCGGTTAACGTGCCGAGCAAGCCATCACTCTTGCCCTTCGGCCGCCAGCTGTCCACCACCACCGCTCCGGCTACGGTGAGCAGACC
>CAZTDK010001133.1:0-1883 GCA_964611965.1 uncultured Binatia bacterium (SeqCode)
GAAGGCGGCGGACCACACAGCGAAGACGTTTCTGGCAATAGCCCTGCTCTGCCTGCTGCTTGGCAGCTGCGGCAGCAACGGTTTCGTCTTCATCGCCATAAACACCGGCTTCGCGGTCTCCGCCGGCGCCTGCGATGGGCAGTTCAACATGCGCAACGACGGCGGCCTGACCCTCCTCGTCGTCATCGGCAGCGGCACACCGATCTTCCTACCCAATGGCGCGCTCGGGAGCTGCGCCGACATCCAACCCGGGACGCCGATCAGCGTCCGCGGACCGACGCAAAACGGCCGCGTTACGGCGAGCCAAGTGCAGTTGCACTGAGGCGCGCGGCGCGGCCATGGTGAGCGGCTCTAACCTTGTCGCTTGCTCCACGCCAGCACCCTCGGGTAAGTGTCGCGCAATGATTTCACCTTTATCCCTTCGGGCTTTCCTGCTCGGAATGCTTCTGTGCACGGCCCTCACCGTCTGCGGCTGCGGCGAGGACCACGTAACATCGCCGAGCCCCCCGACGTCACGGCTCGACCTGCAAACGCTGGCGGACGGGCACATCAACCTGGCAGAGCGCGACGGAGCGCTCATCCTGCGCGGCGGTTGGGCCGACGCGTTGGTGGATATAGGCGGGACGAAGCAGACACTGTCGACCGTGGATTGCACCGCCGATTGGGAAGTCACCGACGTCCCGCCCAGTGCAGACAAATATTTCGGGCGCACCACTGGTTACCAACGGCGCTGTGGCGGCAACGGCATCGTCCTCGACTGGCATGTGTTCCGCGACAGCGCCCACGACACCGCGATCGCACAACTGCGTCTCGAAAACCACACTGGCAGCGACGTCCGCGTGCTCCGCCTCACGCCGCTCATCAGCGAAGGCACCGACGGCGGCCTGTTCATCGGCGACGACCCGGCGCGCCTGCGCATTCTCGACAACGGCTCCGATGTTGCGGACGACGTCGAGGCCAGGCTCCACTATCCTGGCGAGGCGCGGAATCTGTTGCTGGACTCGCTGCTGCCGAACGGGCCGCGTGGCAACGTCGTGTCCAACTGGAACCACGCCATCTTCGACCTCGACAGCGGGCGTTCCTGGATTGCTGGGGCACTGAGCATCGAGCGCGCCTTCCCGACGCTGGGCACGCGCTGGGTGAAAAGCGCGGCGCCACAGCTCGACGGGCGCGCCGGCATCGAGTTGGTGGCCGACAACTCGCTGCTGTTCCGCGGCAAAGTCGTCAGCGACGGCGGCGCCGTCGACTCCGAATCGATGTACTTCGCGCCGCTGGCGCCGGATGCCTGGAGCGGACTCGAAAGCTACGCCGACGCGGTGGCCGCCTGGCAGAATATCACGGTCTGGACCAAGCGCGGGTCCGGACGCCGCGTGCCGAACCGGTGGAACAGTTGGTCCGGCTCGGGCGGCAGCGGCGGTTTGGGCACCGACATCAACGAACAGATCATGGGTGAAAACCTGGAGGTGATGGCGCGCGAATTCAAGCCGTTCGGCGTCGACTATTTCCAGATGGACGACGGGTACCAGATCGCACACGGCGACTGGTACCCACGCACGGATCGCTTTCCCTCCGGCATGCCGGCGTGGTCGAAGCGCGTCACACAGCAGGGACTGATTCCCGGGCTGTGGATCAGCGCTTTTACCGTCGATGAAAGCTCGTCGCTGTTCGCCACTCATCCCGAGTGGATGGCGCGTCCTCAGGATAATGTGCTGGGGAAGTTGCTCAGTCCGGGCAGCGGGCAACGTATACTCGACCTCTACAACCCCGCGGTCGTCGATTGGCTGGGCGACACCATGCGCCGCTACAAAGACGATTGGAGCATGGGCTGGTTGAAGCTCGACTTCGCGTACTACGCCCTGCCCTACGCTCCGCCCGCCGCGACG
>CAZTDK010001134.1:0-1878 GCA_964611965.1 uncultured Binatia bacterium (SeqCode)
TTGCCTCGCCGCCGTTGACCGTGACTGGCGGCGTTCCTCGCACCTCACTCCACGTCAGGCGCGCACGATCCGTCGCGATGGTGAAGAGCGCCGACACGGCTTCCTTACAGCCAGTAGGAGGTGAAACCCTCCTGCTGAAGCCGGTCCCACATCAGGCACAGGCGCGCTGCCGTGCGCGGCAGCCGCGCGCCCGCAAGCGACGATTTTCGCCCCTCCTTTTCCCAGCGCGTCGCATGTGGGGCCAGGTCCTCATCGGCCAGATTCGTCTTCCCATCGACATCCCATCCGAGCAGCCGCAGGAGCACTCGCCGGATCGCGCCGCTGCCTCCAGCGAGCCTAGGCAGCAGCTTCATGTGAAGCGCGAGATCGAGTGGGTCGACAGCGTCGCCGGGCTGCGTTCGAAACCACGCCTGCAGCTCACGGGCGTTCAAAACGAAGAGGGCCACTTCATCCCGGACGCGATACCCGACCTGAAGCTGGGCGCTGGCGAGAATGGCATTCGCCTCCGTCAGCGTCGTCACCACATTCGCAATGCCCGTGGTCTCTTCTTCAGACAGGTCGCGCAGGTCACTGAGGCGCAGTGCGCGCGGATACCACCACTCCATCGGCCACGGGGAGGCCGCTGGGACAGCCGTCGGGGCCTCCTTCCAGTTGCCGAGATCGACGTCAGACATCTCCAGGGTGAAGGCGCGGTCGAGGACCTTCCGGCTGAATCCGTGTGTGCTCTCGTCCATGTTGACGGTCCCCACGAGCGCCAGGTTCGCGGGCCACCCCACCTCGTTCCATGCAGCGTCCTCCGCGCCGAGCTTCTGGACCAGCAACGGTGGGGTGGCGAATCCACCGGTCGGCGCTGGCCGTCGATCCTCCATCCCGCTCAGCAACTCGGTGAAGTATTGTTCGACGCGCGCCAGATTCATCTCATCGAGCAGACATACGTGCTGTTGCGCCAGTGCCTCTCCAGCGATTTGGGCGAACTGCAGAATCCCCCCTGGCCTGAACGAGCCGCGCAGGTCGACGTACCCGAGGACGTCCGAGCTGTCGGTCCAATCGGGGCGCACAGAGACTCGGTTGAACTGGGCCCCTGTCGCAACAGCCACCAGCTGCGGGAGCTTAGATTTCCCGGTGCCGGATACACCGGCGAGGATGACAAACGGCTTCGTTCGCACGGCGGTGACGTAGGCGGCCAACTGCCAGGGCTCAAAGACGAAGCCGGTCGCGGCGATGTGCTGCAGCAGTAGTTCGAAAGCTTTGGACCGGAGAGAGGGGCTGACGGAGGTGCCGTTGGCCACGGGTACCGCCTTTCCATCGAGGTAGCGCGCGTAGGCGTCAAGAAGCGCGTGGAGGTCTGCCGCGAGCTCTTCGGGCTCGGGCACTTCCTCTGCGGGGTAAAACTTGTGCGCGATCGTCGAGGGTTCATACTTGGCGCCGAGCGTCGTAGCCGACCGAAGCTCAATGTTGTTGTCGAGCGCGAAAC
This sequence comes from uncultured Binatia bacterium (SeqCode), assembly GCA_964611965.1. Lineage (GTDB taxonomy): Bacteria > Desulfobacterota > Binatia > HRBIN30 > HRBIN30 > CAZTDK01. Next base: position 1,475 of record CAZTDK010001134.1, read on the forward strand.
CTGCGGCCGCCAGTTCAGGGACGCGCGCACGAATGGCCTCGGCCCGTCGGTTGAGCTCTTGAGCTTGCGCGTGCCCCGACAGGTCTTTGAGCTCGGTCACTCCCTGGTTGAGCGTTGCGTAGACACCCCGCATGTCACCACAGAAGAGATAGACGATGTACACGCCCTTTTGGGTCGTGTCCGTCTCTCGAGGGTCGAGCATCGAAATCCACGGAACGCTCGCCCAGTTCCCCTTCCCCCACCCCGGCACGACTTTAATCTTCCGCGGCACGACGGTCGGGATCGCGGCGAGCGCGCGCGACGCCTCTTGGAAGGCTTGTACGACGGGGTGGCTGCCGCTCAACTTCGTCTCGCTGTGTTTCGGCGTGCAATTTTGACCCCCAAACCGGGGTAATCGGCGTCCA
>CAZTDK010001135.1:0-1876 GCA_964611965.1 uncultured Binatia bacterium (SeqCode)
GGGCTGCCCTTTCGTTTTTTCGAGGTTTCGTGATTTTCTTCGTGCTGAGCATTCTCTCGGCACACGAGGCTTTCCAAGGAGACGAGAATGAAGGCTGCCGTGATGCGCGCGCTGCGGGCGCCGCTCGAGATCGAGGAGATTGCGATCAGCACGCCGGGGCCGCACGAGGTGCTGGTGCGGACGGTGGCGTGCGGCGTCTGTCACAGTGATCTGCACATTGTCGAGGGCGCGTTGCCCAACCCGTTACCGGTGGTGTTGGGACACGAGCCGGCGGGAATCGTCGAAGCCGTGGGCACGGAGGTCGATCTCTTTGTCCCTGGAGATCACGTCATCGGCTGTCTGTCGGTGTTCTGCGGCCACTGTGAGTACTGCGTCTCCGGACGTCCGAATCTCTGCGGCGGCGAGTCGACCATGCGCGGCCCGGGTGAAGCATCGCGGCTCTCGAAGGACGGCGAGCCGATTGCGCAGTTCGCACATTTGAGCGCCTTCGCCGAACGGATGTTGGTGCATGAGAACGCGCTGGTGAAGATCCGCACGGACATGCCTTTGGATCGCGCCGCGCTGATCGGGTGCGGCGTGACCACCGGGCTTGGGGCCGCGTTGAACACTGCCCGCGTGCGTGCCGGCGCCACCGCGGCGGTGATCGGCTGCGGCGGTGTCGGGCTGGCGATCATCCAAGGCTGCCGCATTGCCGGCGCCGGGCGGATCATCGCGGTGGACACGCAAGACTGGAAGCTTGACCTTGCCCGGCAGCTCGGCGCAACGGATGGCGTGAACGGCTGCGTGGGCAATCCCGTCGCGCAGGTCGTTGAGTTGACCGCCGGTGGCGTCGACTATGCCTTCGAGGCGATCGGCTTGCCCGCCACGGTGCGGCAGGCGGTGCGCATGACCCGCAAAGGCGGCACGACCGTCTTGGTCGGCGTTGTCCCCGCGGGGACCAACGTCGAGCTGCCCGGCGCGGATATCACCTTGCGCGAGAAGTCGATCTTGGGATGCATGATGGGCTCAAACCGCTTCCGCATCGACATGCCGCGGTACGTGGATCTCTATCTGCGCGGCCAGTTGAAGCTCGACGAAATGATCTGGGCTCGCATCCCGCTGGAGGGAATCAACCAGGCCTTGGACGCGCTGCGCCGAGGCACCGCGGCGCGCAGCGTGGTAATGTTCGAGTAGGGCTTTTCACATTGCGCGTTTGAAATCCGCCCGCCCGCCGGCCTATCTTGGGCCCATGCCATACCGACAAGCCAACGCAGATGACATCGCCTTCTTCCGAGAGCACGGATGGATCGTCATCGAGAACGCGATCGACGCGAGTGAGCTCGCCGAGGTCCACGCACGCTGCGAGGTGATCCTCGAGAAGAAGCACCATCTCGCCTTCGACTGGGCGTGGGAGAAAGGCAAGCAGCGCGAGTTCAAGATCGTGCAGAGCAGCGCCTCGATGGTCTGGCCGGAAATCAGGGATACCCGCTTCCGGCCGTGGATGGTGGCGTTTGCCTCGGCGCTCATGCAACGCGAGGTGGAGTTTTGGTACGACCAGTTCTTGGCCAAACCGCCGCGCGACGGCGCGCAGACGTACTGGCATCAGGACGAGGGCTACTGGGGCCGCAACCTGGACGATCAAGGCATCACCTGCTGGATGCCGCTGCACGACGTCGACGAGCGCAACGGCTGCATGCATTTCATCGATCGTGGCCATCGTGACGGGGTCCTCGCGCACCGCCAGCCGGAGCACGTGCAAAGTGATCTGCTCTTCTGCGAGCCGGACCTGTCGCGCGTGCGTGCCTGTCCGATCGCTGCGGGCAGCGTGACCTTCCACCACGGCAAGACGCCGCACATGACGCCACCCAATGTCAGCGACGGGTGGCGGCGCGCGGTG
>CAZTDK010001136.1:0-1871 GCA_964611965.1 uncultured Binatia bacterium (SeqCode)
GCGACGATCATCTGATCTGCAGGATCCCGGTGGAACGGCTGGGGAAGACACGTTGATTCGACCACGATGGCCGGGCTGAGTTCAAGGCAGCGCACGCCCGGATAACCAAGAGCCACGCCAATCCATCCCAAAACGTCCTGCGGCAATTCCAGACGGCCATGCTCGACCAACTTTGCGACCTCCCAGCAGGAAATGATACTCACGCCGATACCGTCATCGGTGCGCGCGTCAAGCATGTTGCGATGCTGCTCCGACAGGCGGCTATCGCCGTGCACCCACCAAACCCATGCGTGGGTATCCAATAAGATCACCGGAGCGCGTCCCAGTCCTCTGTCGCCACTGGGTCAGTTGGACGCTCGTACGCAATGGGAACACCTCGGAGGGGAAACCCGCCGGCGGGCTGATGGGCGACCTGAGACACAACGGTCACCTCGACAGGCTCGCCTGCAGGGAACGGTAGGTTGGTCAGGTGAACCTCTCCCCGTTCATCAACCGTGGTCTCGATTCGAACCGTGTCCATGCCCCGCAAGGTACTCCTCAACACCGTACTCCTCAAGCGTGGTTCAACTGCTCACACCGCCGAACGCGGAAGCTCACACGCGCGCAGCTTTATCGCGCGTCGTGTGCAGCATTGAGTTCGGCCTACCCATTGGGATCCGGCTTTCGCCGCTCAGCCTCTTCATCGGAACAGAGATACTCCACTGGGACTTCAATTTGGCCGGCCTTTCCGACAAATCCGAGGTTGGCCGCGAAGCACGTACACGTGTCTGCTAGATCGGCCGCATGATAAATCGCGAGCCTGGTAGGCACAACGCTCAGTTTCGCCTCTGACCTGAGTTGCCCTTGCTGCGAGTTAGTGAGTTGGATCACAACGCCGTGCGCCGATTTCTGACGGATCAAATCAGCTTGTTTCTTTGTCCGCGTGATGTCCACAACTGGGCCGCCGGCATACCTTCCGTGCTTGATCGGAAAACCGTCTGCATAAACTCCCGCCGGGGCAGAGAGCATCGCCAAGATTAGCAGCAGTTGGCAAAGCCGTGTTGTCATACTCACCGCCGAACGCCTGGCCATCACTTGCGCGCATCCTTTTGCGCGTCAAGTGGAGGGCGTTGTTCGGCCTGCCATTCCGGTCGAAGTGCTTTGATGAGTGCCGAGCGATACTCCGGGTCTTTCTCGTGGATTTCGAGGACGCCCTTCGCGAGATCGATGTTCGTGTACACTTCCGCGTACCGGTCTTCAGCCTCCGACTCGAAGAAGAGCTTCATCTTCGTTGGGCCTTTCGTGAGGTTGGATGGATCGCCGCCAAGCGAGATCGCGGTGAAAGTTGTCGCCGGGCGCATGGTTCTGGGCTGGAGCTTGGTCTCGTAGAGCTCGTCGAGGACTTGCAGGAGCGCATCGCTCGGCGCCCCGAGCGAACGGTAAGTGACCGTGCCACGATACGTAACCAATGAAGCATTCGAACCGAGAGTGCCCGACTTCCATTGCGTGCCGAGGACTACGGCAATGCCTACCTCTTGTCCGTGATGGACGCCGTAGGCGTGGAAGGCCTCTGAGCCGTCAGGGAGAGTCTCGCGGGAACGGATGGCGAAGCCGAGGTCAACGAAGTCGCCGTCTTCACTGTCCGCGGTAATTTCGGGTAGGGGTTTCACGAGTTCTTGCGGTGGCTGCGACTTGGAGCACGACCCGAAGAGAATAGACAACAGGCTCATGACCGTGACTAGATGCTTCGTTCGCACCGACGCGCTCCTCCAAGATGCCGAACGCCGTGCCCTTCAGCCGCGCGCGTCCTTTCGCGCGTCGGCTGCGAGGGCTTGATACTCATCCAGGCCTCCTCTCCGCGTGCCCAGCGGGATAGGATGGTCGCGCCAACA
>CAZTDK010001137.1:0-1869 GCA_964611965.1 uncultured Binatia bacterium (SeqCode)
CTGGTTGGATCGGCTTCGATCCCACCTCGGGGCTGGCGGCCGGCGAGGGCCACATCCCCCTGGCGTGCACGCCAGATCCGTCCAGCGCCGCCCCAATTACCGGCGCCGCCGAGCCCGCGGAGGTCGTGTTCTCGTTCGCGAACCGCGTGCAGCGTGTCCGCGAGGATCCCCGGGTCACTAAGCCCTACACCGAGGACCAATGGCAGGCCATTGATGCACTCGGGCATGCCGTCGATGCGGATCTCGAAGCTCACGACGTACGCCTCACCATGGGCGGCGAACCGACGTTCGTCTCGATCGACGACATGGAAGGTGCCGAGTGGAATACGGCGGCACTGGGCCCGCACAAACGCCTCTTGGCCGGACAGTTGCTGCGCCGGCTGTGGGCGCGCTTCGCGCCCGGCGGGCTGCTGTATTCAGGCCAGGGCAAATGGTATCCCGGTGAACCACTGCCGCGCTGGGCACTGGCGTGCTACTGGCGCCACGACGGCCAGCCGGTCTGGCACGACGGTCAGCTCCTCGCCGACGAGACGCGTGACTACGGCTACGGCGTGGCGCACGCGGCGCGCTTCATTCAGCAGCTCGCGCTACGCCTGGGCGTCCCGCCGGAGCTGGCCGCCGCTGGTTACGAAGACGCCATCTACTACCTCTGGAAGGAAGGCACGCTCCCTCCCAACGTCGATCCGCTGCACTGCGACCTCAAGGATTCCTCCGAGCGCCGCCGGCTTGCCGAGCTGCTCACCCGCGGCCTCGGCAGCGTCACCGGCTACGCGCTGCCGCTGCAGTGGCGCGCGCATCGGGAGGACGGCGAGCGCTGGCAGAGCTGCCGCTGGACGTTTCGTCGCGGGCGCATGTACCTCGTGCCGGGCAATTCACCGATGGGGTACCGCCTCCCACTCGACTCCCTGCCATGGGTGCCGCCGGAACAGCGTGACCCGCTGACGGAGCGCTCGCTGTTCGAGCCGCGCCCGGACCTGGGTGACCTGCACGGACAAGTGACGCAACGCTACAGCGAGCTGCGCGCGGCGGCGTTGTCGACGGAGGGCACGCAGGAGCAAAGACCAGACGCCGCGGACATGGAGCCGGATCTGGCGCATGTGCTGCACACCGCTCTCTGCGTGGAATCGCGCGACGGCCGGCTGCACGTCTTCTTCCCGCCCCTGACGCACGTCGAACATTACCTCGACCTCGTCGCGTGCGTCGAGGCGACCGCCGCCCAGCTGCAGATCCCGGTAGTGATCGAAGGCTATGAGCCGCCGCGCGATTGGCGCCTGGGGCGTTTTCACATCACGCCCGATCCCGGGGTGATCGAGGTCAACATCCACCCGGCACACAATTGGGGCGAGCTACGCGAGCATACCGAAGTGCTCTACGAGGAGGCCCGCAGCGCGCGGCTCGGAACGGAAAAGTTCATGCTCGACGGCCGCCACACCGGCACCGGCGGCGGCAACCACGTGACGATTGGCGCAGCGACGCCGGCCGACAGCCCCATCTTGCGCCGGCCGGCGCTGCTGCAAAGCCTGGTTACCTACTGGCAGCATCACCCGAGCTTGTCGTATTTGTTCTCCGGCTTGTTCCTCGGCCCGACCAGTCAGGCGCCGCGGGTCGACGAAGCGCGCGACGAGAGCCTCTACGAGTTGACCATCGCCTTTCAGCAGCTGCCGCCCGGCGAGGTGGTGCAGCCATGGCTCGTCGATCGCCTGCTGCGTAATTTGCTCATCGACGTCACCGGGAATACGCATCGCGCCGAGTTCTGTATCGACAAGCTGTACTCGCCGGACACCGCCAGCGGCCGGCTCGGACTGGTCGAGTTCCGCGCCTTCGAGATGCCGCCCCACGCCCGCATGAGCCTGGTGCAGCAGCTGCTCT
>CAZTDK010001138.1:0-1861 GCA_964611965.1 uncultured Binatia bacterium (SeqCode)
GTAAGCCCGGATGCGATCGGTCGTAATGTCCACGGCCCGATCAAGTGTGAAGTGCGCGCGGAGATGGTGAACCGACAACTCGGCGCTGCGCACGGAGCGCTTGCCGTTGGTTTTGTAGTCGTTCACCAGGTCCGTGGCCATTGCCTCGAAGGTGACTTTCTCTTCCGTCGGCCCGATCAGTCGGCCGCGGCCAATCTCGCCCAAGCGTTTCTTGAGCAACTTGCCGGCGAGCGTCTCGCCCTTGCTACCCATGGCCTTCGTGCTCTCTCGGTACTCGTGGCCACGATGCGAGTACGCGACCCACCACATCTCACCACGTTTGAAGATCCGACCCATGCCCTTCATGACTTCTCTCCCTTCTGGTGCCGGCGGATGTATTCCGCCACGGCCCGGCGGATCAATTCCCGAACGGTGGTATCTTCGTCAACCGCCCGGTGCCCGAGTTCTCGATACGTCGCACGGTCGAAAGCCACCGTGGTCGTTATCATGTCTTCACCCTTGCCTTCTCGCTTCTTCATACTGGCATACTATAGTACGAACGCACGAGCATATCAAGTACGAAGCTTTAGGCTCGCTGGCGCATGAGGATGTAGCGGTCGATTCCGTGACTACTGAAACGCAGCAGTCGGCCTTGTGGCACCCGGAACGGAAGTTGTCTGGCGTGGCGGTAGAGCCAGTCTTTCGACATCCCGAGTCGTTTGGCGGCGGCGTCTACGTCGAGCAGCCGGTCAGGCTCGCTGGCCACATTGGCATTGGCGCGTGCGGCAAGGCACCGGCCCCACAGCGCATTAAGCACCAAGAGGCACTTCGTCTGCAGCGCTTCGGCCGTTGGCGCCGGCAGTCCGATTGCGCGTGCTGGGTCCGCCGCTAGTTCGTCGAGGGTTGGCACCGCGGCCGGTGTAATGGGGAGGACGCGCGCCATGCTCACGACTCCATCACCAGCGGCCGTGCGGCGACGCACGGCCGCTGAAGACCTTGGCGAAGGTCCGGGCGGAGTACCACCGCGAAAACGTCCTTTTCCCGCGCGATGTCCCACCTTGTTTGGCTGGATAAGGGGGCTGTAGCCATGCCTCGATTTTGTCCCACTTTGGGCCTTGGGAAATCAGCTACTTAGCGATGCGGAAAACGCAGTCCGTGTCGGCATTCGCTGCGATCGCTTCCGGCACGCGGCACTCGCCCACTTCTTGCGGTCGAACACGGGCGCACCGCACCCACACGCGCAGAGCCGCTCACGCTTCGCCGTGTCCCGGTGAAACGCCAGTTCCTGGCGGTAGAAGGCCAGCACTGAATCGAACGGAATCGCCACAGCGGCGTACTGTCCTTGCAATACGCGGCCAAAGAGTTCGGCCGGCTGTTCGATCGTGCCGCGGAAGCGTTCGCTCAGAAACGGCAGTGTCCAGCCACGTCGCCGTGAGAGCGCGGCAAAGTCGCCAAAGGTGACTTCGTTGCTCATACGTTTACCTCCGTGCTTGTTTCGGCAAATCGCGGCTTGTCTCGCTCGCGTCCTCATCGTCCAGTTGTGTCGCGACCGCTAGTAGCGCCTTCTGTCTATCGGCGTCGCCAGCAAAAACAGCGGGTCATAAGCTCTGCTGCAAGCGAGCTTGCAGGTTCGAGCGTGCCGTCGGGCGACAGCGTGCCGAGGCGTACGGTTCGCATTCGATCCTCCGCATTCTTTTCCTTGCGTTTCTAGTGCGCGTAGCAGGTCCATCACTTCGCGCGAGATGGGCGCGGGGCGCAGTTGGCGCCGCAACCGTTCTCGCCGGGCTCTGGGCAGTGCTTTCAGGGTTGCCGACACCCCGACCGTCAGGAAGCTGTTTTCAAACTCCGCCCGTTCTTGTGGCGAGCACTGGCCGCGTGGGTC
>CAZTDK010001139.1:0-1857 GCA_964611965.1 uncultured Binatia bacterium (SeqCode)
CGCGGGGAATGGGAGCGCATCGAGGTCCTTGATCGTGTCAGTCCCCGCGGGGCGCATGAGGACACCATCGCGGCGATGATACATGCCGAGGACGCCGTCGAAGCTCTGTCCGTCGAGGTAGCGCCGCACCCCCTCGGGGAATGTGTGGTCCGATTCGCCGTCGAAGGCCCAGTCGATATCCGGGCATTCGCGTAGGATCTCCTCGCACCGGTGGTGCGCGTAGGGCCCCCCGATGACGACGCGCTTGGCTGGATCGATGCGTTTGACGAGCCGAGCGATTTCCTTGGCGACCGATGCCTCGAGGTTCTCCGCGCTGATCCCGATAATGTCCGCATCGCGCGCCGCGTGAGCAACCTCGTCGGCGCGCAAGCTATAGAGTCGCGCGTCGAGCGCCTCCACCGAGACCCTCTCCCCGAGCGTCTGGCGCAGCGTGCTTGCCAGGTAGAGGATGCCGAGTGGCGGGCTCATCCCCGGACATACCGACGGCTGGAAAGGCTTGACGAGCAAGACCTTCCCCCTTCGACCGCCCGGGGTCGCATCGTCGGTTTCGAAGGCTCTCACCACGCAGCTCTTATACTCCACGCTCAAGTTCGATGTCCAGCAATTTTCACCCGCGCGGGCTGGGAGTGCTCTCACGAGCACTGACCACCTGTTCCAACCGCCTCATTCGGCCAACGCATAGCCGGTCAAGCGGCATGCAGGCGCGCCTCAATGCCAGCCTTCAGCCACCAGCAGAGGCGCATTCTCCAAATCGTTCACCGAGCCCGTCGGCGGCAGTTCGATCTTTTGGAGAGTGCGGGCGTGCGCCTGCATCAGAGCGCCGAGCTGCGTCAACCAACCGGTGATGTAGGGAGCCGATTGCCAGCCCCACGGTCCGTTCGGAGCCGGCGGCAGGTGCGGTGCGGGCTGTCCGGGAGGCGGCGCCAGAAGACCGCCGACGATCCACACGCGCCCACCCGCACGCAGGACGCCCTCGACTCGCTCGAGCTCCGCGGCGAAGCCAGCATCGCCCAGCTTGATCTTCTCTGCCACCTCCAAGAGCGGGTGGTACCTGCGATCCACCACGTCGGGCACCGTGATCCAAGGGGCGGGGCCCCGATAGTACCGGTCGAATGATACGGAGCAGAACCACGGGTAGACCACGATCAGGTCTTCCGCTCGACCCGCCGCTTCGATCCAGCGCGCCGACAGGTCGATGTTGGTCATGCGCACCGACACGGTGGCCGCGACATCACGGGCAACGAGCACCGCAGCGACGGCAACCACGGCAAGCCGCACGACGCCGCCGCGCCGAAAGCGGCTGGCAAGCATACCAATGCCCACATCGCTGGCGAGCCCGATCAGTGCCATGAGCGGCAGGTAGTGCCACACCTGGGACGGCAGCTTGACGACACCCCAAGCCACGGCGAAAAGGACAACCGTCGACACAGCAACGGCCGTGACGACGTACAGGACGAGATCCTTCGACGCGGCGGCAGACCTCGAGCCGCTCCGCGCCGCGACCAGACCGCCGGCAGCCGCGAGTCCCGCTGCGCCCACCCAGAGGAAGCCGAGAAGCGGCGTGCCTGACGTCAGGGCTCTCCAGAATACGCCGAGGTACCAGCCGAGACTAAAATCACCGGTGTCGGTGGCCGCCATCGCGAAGCCGTGGCTGGAGGTCATGCCGGCCACGTTGATCATCACGGCGATAGCCGCGACGCCGCCGATGGCCATGGTCAGGGCGAGGCTACGCCACGCGCGGCGCCGCAAGCACACGGCGGCGGCGCCGGCGCACATCCCGGCCAGCAGCGCCGTGTTGCCGTAATGCGATTGCACCGTCAGCAGCGCTGCCAGCTGGGCGATGGCATAGGTCCGCCA
>CAZTDK010001140.1:0-1856 GCA_964611965.1 uncultured Binatia bacterium (SeqCode)
GCCGCGATATGGCAGGAGGTTGAGCTGCACCTCTTGCCAGTCGGTGCCCGTCGATCCGACCCATCCAGAGCGCCCAGCGAGCGGGTTGTTAAAGCCACTGCTGATGGTACCGTTGTAAGCGCCGACCGTTATATTGGCCGCGGCGTCAGTCCACGTAGCCCCGCCGTCGATCGAAGCTTCGAGCACGCCGCCGTCGTAGGCGTTTTCAAAATCGAATCGATGCCAGAACGTGAGGCTGGCGCTCGCGGCGTTCGCCGGGATCGCCAAGGCATCTATCTTGATCAGGTAATCATCTCCGACTTCGGCCACGTCAGCCGCATAGGCGGAATGACCGCCCGAGTGAGAGTCGCTCGTCACCGAGCCCCACAGGCAATGAGTGGTCGCACAACCGATGCTGAAGCTGGTAAAGGTATCGAGGCCGCCTTCGAAGCCTTCCGTCAGCGGCACAACCGTACCGGTCGTCGTCGGCGCCGCAGATTCGGGGCCCGCCGATGTGTCTGCGGCCTTCTGAGGCGCACCGCTGATGAGGGCGATGAGCAAGGACACTATGAAAACGGACGCCCGAGCGATCGGCCCCGACTTGGTTGCATTTGTCTGGCTCATATGGGTGCGCACTCTATCAGGGTGAGCCGTTCTATCCAACGAAGCCCTCGGGGCCAATTTGGTACGGATGCTGGGAAGGCGACATTAAGAAGTGTTCCGCGTCAGTGGCCATCCGCTGGCGCAGCTCGCGTATGCTTGGAGCTACATCGGCGACGCGGGCGAGGTGTGGACTCGCCGCGCTGGGCGCTGACGAGCTGGTGCGCGTGGGATTGCGATTGATACAGCCGGACTGTGAATCGGCGTGGGGTCTGATCGCAGATCCGTGTCGAAGAATGACCACCACCAAGCGCCGCTAACCTGCCTTCCGCATGGGGGCTCCGCCCCGCCAACTGGGGGCACAAGTTGGAGTGCGCCAGGGAAAGCCTGGGAGAGGAGGAAGTCATATAGAGTTGCTACGGGCGGAAACCCTTCACGAAGAGACGATAGCTAAGGGATCTTCGGGTCAGTGGTTGTTTCCGCCGAGGTAATGGTTACGTTGCTGCCTTCGATGGCGGTGTGGGTACGGTGCTGTTGCACCCCATCCATGACCTCGATCCGGAACGAGGCTGCGAAACCGGCACCATCGTCTGGGCTCTCCGAGATCGACGAGGGAACGCACAGGAACCACTCCAGGTCGGCAACACGTCCGGCACTGACATTGAACTAGGAGGCGACCATGAGCGAGAGTATGCGAAGCGCGGAAGCGAAACGAATCGTAGAGCTGATTCAGGAGGCAGTGGACAAAGGGGCGACCACTGTTGAGGAGACCCACAAGGCCATTGCCGACCTGCCGCTCAAGATGCTGGAGGAAATCGAAGTCCTCAAGAAGCCGGTCAAGGAAGTCCGAAGAGTGCAAGACCGCTCGATCGCAGCCGTGTACGACCTGATTCGCGAGATCAATGAGCAGATCCGTAAACTGGCTGGCGAGATCCTGCGCCGCCGAGCTGCTTCCGGACAACGATCAGCCGCTCCCCGAAAGCGCAAAGCGTCGGCAGCATCCTCCGCGGCGGTTGCTACGTCGTAGATGGGGAGTTTGAGAGGGAGCTTTCCATGAGACCGGTGGCGCTCGTGGGCGTTGGGTTACTGGCCCTACTCAGCGTCACCCGAGCGCCCGCCCAGGTCTGCGTTGGCGATTGTCGCGGTAGCGGTGATGTGACGGTCGACGAACTGATCCTCCTGGTCGACATCGACCTCGGCATTGCTCCACCAGAGGCGTGTTCGAAGGGACTTTCGCCGTCCCAGGAAGCAATCGACATCACGCTGATCATCCAGGC
>CAZTDK010001141.1:0-1853 GCA_964611965.1 uncultured Binatia bacterium (SeqCode)
AATGACGGATCTGGCGACGCACATGCCGCAGTTTTCGGCATCCATTCGGTCAAAGCTCGTCGCGCTGCACAAAACCCGCAATGGGTCGCTGGCTCGGATCCAACAGAGCGTGGAGCAAGCAGGCGAGAATCTTGACAAGCAAGAGGGTGAAAATGGTTCGCCGACCACGTCCTCCCCGGCGGACCGCAAAGACGTTCAGCCGGTACAGCTCGTCCCGACGCCGCCGACCGATGCGGAGTGGCTGCGGGCGGCGTGGAAGCCAGTTGCCAAGCCGGTGGGGACAGCCGGCATCGTGCTGATTCTGGTCATCTTCATGCTGGCGCAGCGTGAAGACCTCCGCAACCGTCTGATTCGGCTCGCCGGGCGCGGCCGGCTCACGGTGACCACCAGAACCCTTGATGAGGCGACGCGGCAAATCAGCCGCTTCCTTTTCAGTCAAACGCTGATCAACGCGGCGTTCGGTTTGTTTGTGGCCGTTGGCTTGCTGCTCATCGGCATTCCCTACGCGCTGCTGTGGGGAGTGACCGCTGCGATTCTGCGCTTTGTTCCCTATCTCGGAACGACACTCGCGATGCTGCTGGTGGCGGGTCTGGCGTTCGTGGGATCGGAAGGGTGGGCGCCGACCGTTGAAACGCTCGTCCTTTTCTGCGGCGCGGGCCTGGTCGCGTATGTGCTCGATCCGATCGTCAACGGCACGCGGACCGGAACCTCCTCGTTTGCCTTGCTGGTGTCGGCAATATTCTGGACCTGGCTGTGGGGACCAATTGGTTTGCTTCTGTCGACGCCGATCGCGGTGTGTCTGGTCGCCATCGGCAAGCACGTGCCTGAGATGGAATTCCTCACCGTACTGCTTTCCGATGAGCCGGCGCTCAATGCCGCTGACAGCTTCTATCAACGACTTCTCGCCGGTGATGAGGACGAAGCCGGCGAGATCCTCGAGCAGCAGTCGGATAAGACCGCGCGTGACGTGGTGTTTGATCGCGTCGTGGTTCCGGCGCTGCTTCTGGCCGAGCGCGACCGGCTCCGCGGAGCCATTTCGGACGCCGAGCAGGAGCGTGTGATGCGCGCGACCCTCGATATCTTGCGCAACCGTGATGCGGCGGGCCGACACGAGCAACCAGGCAGCTCTCATCGGGTGCGCCGGGTGCTCGGTGTTCCCGCGCGCAGCGCGGCCGATGGGCTGGCGTTGGAGATGGTGGGCCAACTGCTCGGCTCAGCCGGGGCGCTCGTTCGCCTGTCGCCGGTCATGCTGGCATCCGAGGTATTCGACGCGATCGAGGAAACCCAGCCCGATCTGATGTGCATCGCCGCGCTGGCACCCGGGGGGGTGAATCACACCCGATATTTGTGCAGACAAGTGCACGGTCGCTTTCCCGACCTCCCGATTTGGGTGTTGCGCATCGGCGCTCAGGCCGCCCCCCTCACCATCACTCGCCAATTGCTCGCCGACGGTGCGCAGTACGTGGCAGTCGACTTCGTTGCCGCGGCCGCGGAAGTCGAGCGTTCGCTTCTCGGTGACACCGAGCCTGGACACACGGATCACACCGACAACCATCCCGACATCGAACGGGCCGGCTTGGTTGCGGTCGGAAGGTAGGCGGCAAGGCGCGGGCGCGAACGGAGGCATGCATGCGCATGAGATTGGGAGTGCTGCTCGTCAGCAGCGCCGCGGTCATTTTGCTTCATGACGTCGCATACGCAGAAGCGCCGGATGCCGGCATTCCGGAGCACATCAGCCGGTTGAGTGACCACGAAGTTACGGAACGGCTGGCATATCTCGAGCAGCATCTCGATTATCGCCGCGACTATTCCTGGTATTGGTGGAATGGGTGGACGGCTTTCTATTCGCTGGG
>CAZTDK010001142.1:0-1852 GCA_964611965.1 uncultured Binatia bacterium (SeqCode)
CCATTGACCGTTGTGCAGGAGGTGTCGGCGCGTGCCATCGTCGCATTTCTCAACGCGATGTTCCGTGGCGACAACGCCGCCCTCGACGACACGCTGGCGGCGCTGGAAGCAGAGGGCAACACGGTGCAGCGCGACGGCACGTTGCCATAGTGAATGAAGACGGCCAACTTGCGCTGACACACCCGTTATACGGACCCCCACCGCTACCGCCATTCCACAAAATTCCGCTTGCTGCCCCCGCCTTCGTCGCATATCTTGCGCACTGCTCAATGACCAAACGCCATACACCGTTGAAACTGTTTGTCGGGGTTCTGTTGTGGCTGCTGGCGTCGCGTCCCGTTGAGGCGCAGACCGTCTGCGCCGGTGATTGCAGTGCGGACGGCATGGTCACGATCAATGAGCTCATCCAGTTGGTGAACTTCGCGCTCGGCGCCAACACGGATTGCGCCACCTGCCCGAATGGCATTCCCGCCGGCGTCTCGTGCCCATCCGGAGTAACCATTGCGGTCATCATTCAGGCGGTCAATAACGCGCTGAACGGATGTCCCGCGGCGCTGTTCACACCGATCGAACTCCACAATACAACCGTGAGCGGCCCCGGCGTTCCCGCGGCGGTCACGCTCGATGGGACGCTGAATTTCTCCCCCACCGGGATGATCAGCGGGCAGCTCGCCACAACCTTTGGCGTCGGCGGTGCCGCCACCATCGTCGGCGACGAGGGGTCGCTCGTGGTGCATCTGGGAACCGATCAATTCGATATCGCGCCGAACGATCCTTCCGCCGTGATCATCAATGGGGCGACGGTCTCCGTGGCGGATGCGGTGGCGGCACTCGCCATCGACGTCCAGTCCGGGCGCAGCCCGGAGCTCTGGTCCGTGCCGAGCCGTGCCCTCCTTGCATTGCTCGGACTGACGGCGACGCCCGGTTGGGCTGCCAATCAAGCGGCTGCCCTCGGTACTGATTCCAGTGGAGCGGCCGCTCTCGCGGACGCCGCGGCCCGGGTGGTGGCGGCAGCCGGCGTGGGTTCTCTCATTTGCAAGACGGCGGCGCTCAGCATCTCCAGCGCCGTCGTGCTGGGCTGCGCCGGGTTGACGGTGAGCTGCTTGACCGTGACCGCAGTAACGATCGGCGGCGCCGCGATCCCTTGCAGTGTCATCGTCGGAACGTGCACGGTTGCGGGATTTGCCGGCGCCGAGACCATCAACGACTTCCTTGTGGCACGGTGGAGCTCGACGCCGACGCCGACGTACACGCTGACGTTTACACCGACCGATTCGCCGACACCGACCAACACGATCACACCGACGCGGACATCGACCCCGACTGGTACGCGAACCGCTACCGAAACGCCGACCCCGACGGTGACGCCGACAGACACGCCTACCCCATCGCCGACGACGCTCACATGCACCGCCGGATTGGAGGCGGCCTGTTCATGGGGCCTGGTCATCGGACCGACGACGTGCGGTCCGGATGGCGCTCCATATCAAGTCACCATCGCGTTCAGCGGCAACGACCCGATCGTGCCGCGCGTCGCCAGCGTCATCGGGTCATGTAGCGGAACGTTCCCGCTCACATTCATCGGCGGTGGCCGGTACCAGTCGCAGACCTTTGCCTCATCGGGTTTCGGTGATGTGGCCATCTCCGTCTTCGAGCTCGATGCCAGCGGGGCTCCGCTGTGCTGTCAGATCGGCACCTTCAGCGGTACCGGCCCGGGCTCGGGCGATGGCGCGAGCTGCGCGACCGCGTGTACCTGCAACGGCGGCGCGTGCGACGAGGTGACCAACACTTGTTGCGGCGAGGTGGGTGACTGCTCCTTGGGGACGGCGTGTATGGACTCCGGCAGATCGGA
>CAZTDK010001143.1:0-1849 GCA_964611965.1 uncultured Binatia bacterium (SeqCode)
TCCGATCTCCGCCGATGCTCCGGATCGCCAGCGCGATGGCCATAACGGCCGCGTCCATCCTCCTTGGGCCTCTCTGCGCTCGCGCCGCCGACAGTGAAAGCGCCGCGCCGCCGACCACGGTCAGCTATGGCTTATCGATGTATGGCGATCTCAAGTACGGGCCGGGATTCACGCATTTCGATTACGCCAATCCGGCAGCTCCCAAAGGCGGTGATGTCCGGCTCGCAGCAGTCGGTACGTTCGACAGCCTGAATCCGTTCATCCTCAAAGGCATGCCGGCGAGCGGGCTCACCGACACGTTTGACACCCTATTGGAAAGCTCGTCCGACGAGCCGTTCTCGGAGTACGGGCTAGTCGCCGAAAGCATCGAGCTCCCGGCCGACCGCTCCTGGGTGGCTTTCACCGTGCGCCCGCAGGCGCGCTTCCACGATGGCAGCCCGATGACCGTAGACGACGTCATCTGGACATTCGACACCCTCAAGAGCAAGGGCCATCCCCGCTATCGCTCGTACTATTCCAGAGTGGTGAAAGCGGAAAAGGTGGGGCCGAGAACCGTACGCTTCACCTTCAGCCCGGGCGACAATCGTGAGTTGCCGCTGATCGTCGGTCAACTGCCGGTGCTGTCGAAAGCGTATTGGAGCAGCCACGATTTCGACAAGACCACCCTCGAGCCGCCGCTCGGCAGCGGTCCCTATCGTGTCGTCTCCGTCGAGCCGGGCCGCTTCATCGTCTATCAACGTGTGCCGGACTACTGGGCGGCGACGCTGCCGGTACGCCTCGGGCGCGGCAACTTCGAGAGCATGCGCGTCGACTACTACCGCGATGGCACTATCGCGCTCGAAGCATTCAAGGCGGGCCAATACGACTTCCGCGAGGAGAACATCGCAAAGAACTGGGCGACGGCGTATGGCACTCCCGCCGTCGCCCAGGGCTTGATCAAGAAGGAGCAAATCCCCAACGAAGTTCCCACGGGCATGCAAGCGTTCGCCTACAACACCCGACGTCCTGTCTTCCACGATCCGCGCGTGCGCGAGGCGCTCGGTTACGCGTTCGACTTCGAGTGGACCAATAAATATTTTTTCTATGGGACATACACGCGGACGAAGAGCTACTTCTCGAACTCCGAGCTTGCCGCGCGCGGCGTGCCGCGCCCGGCAGAGCTCGACATTCTTGCGCCCTTCCGCGGCCAGGAGCCGGACACCGTGTTCACGACGGCCTATGAGCCGCCGACTACCGACGGCTCCGGCGCGATTCGCAACAATCTCATTCGCGCCTTGCAGCTCCTCGAAAGCGCCGGGTGGACCGTCAAAAACATGCACCTCGTCAACGCACGCGGCGAAGCCATGCAGTTCGAGATCCTGCTCGATAATCCGTCTTTCGAGCGCGTCACATTGCCGTTCGTCAAAAACCTCGAACGACTCGGGGTCAGCGCACAAGTGCGGACGGTGGATACGGCGCAGTACCAGAACCGCATCGACCATTTCGACTTCGATATGATCGTCGCCTCGTGGCCTGAATCCATGTCACCGGGCAACGAGCAGATCGATTACTGGACTGCGCCAAGCGCCGAGGTGCCCGGCAGTCGCAACCTGGCCGGCATCATGGATCCGGTGGTCGACAAGCTGGTCGACCTGGTCATCGCCGCACCCGACCGCCCAAGCCTGGTCAACCGCACCCGGGCGCTCGATCGGGTGCTGTTGTGGGGACAGTATGTCATTCCACAATGGCACATCACCTCGTTCCGCGTCGCCTACTGGAACAAGTTTGGTCGTCCTACGGTCTCGCCGCCGTACGACCTCGGCTTCGACACCTGGTGGGTCGATGCGGCCAAGCAAGCGGCGCTGCTGCA
>CAZTDK010001144.1:0-1844 GCA_964611965.1 uncultured Binatia bacterium (SeqCode)
GGGTGCACGACAGGAAAGTGATGCTAGCCGCATCACGCGGCCAGGGCGGCTTGGGCGCGGCGTTCCCAGAAGTCCTCGAAGCGACCGCTGAGCTGGTTGCAGCGCAGCGCAATGATGGCGTCGGCACCTCTGAGGCCCCAGTGCATGGCGGACCGCTTGAGACGATGCCCGATGGCAACGTTGCAGCCTGACTCCACGACCCCCGTCGAGGTACACAACCCCTGGGCTTCGAATTCAGGGTAGCGCATGCGCTCGCGGTTGCGTTCCATGTAGCCCACACATCGCCGCGCCGGGTCGCACGCCGAGGCGTGTACCGTGAGCGCGTGCACAATGGCGTCGATGTTGCCGGCGTCGAGTTCGGTGTGCCGCTCATCGGCCCACTGCTGGCCCAGCTCACTGTTGGGCCCCCAGATCTCTCTGGCGACGCCGCTGAGGGTTTGCTTGACGTGGTAGCGGTCGAGAATCTGAATGGCATCAGGGAAGAGGTCCGTAGCGGTTTTCCAAATCCATCCCGCGCCGTCCCCCAAGATGCAGTGGCGCTTGGCCTGCCCAAAGCCGCGGCGTTTGGCTTCGCGCAGCATGCGCTGAGCAAACTCGGAGGCGCTGAAATCGCTATCGGCGCTCGCCGCACTCTCGATGGCCGCTGAGTAACTCACGGAGCCGTCGTCGCGCAGCGGCTTGCCTTCGCTGTCGCGTCGCTCGGCGCTCCACACCACGCACAGCTTCACTTCGCGAGTCTTGGCCGACCCATCGGGCTGCTTGCCCGCTCGTCCCTCGACGGCTTCGGCGCGCATCGGAATCCCGGTGCCATCCACTCCCAGGTACATCGTCGGAGCGATCTGCTCGCGCGCCGGCAGGTCGATGTGTTCGCGCTCATCGCGGTCGATCGCTTCTCCCAACTCCTTGGCGCTGCGTTCAACTTGCTTGCTGCCGACATCGAGGCCGGCCAAGCCATGGAGCAGGGAGTCTCCCTCTTCGAAACTTACCATCGCCCCAACCAGTCCAACCATCCGCAACACGCCTGGGGAAAGAGAACTCCCGACCAGACCCAGGGCGTCGTCGCGCGGGCAATATCCACGCGCACAGTGGCGGCAATGATAGTAGGCGCGCTCCAGCCGCAGCGGGCCGAGCACGCTGGTGAAGGTCTTGGTGCGCCGCCCCGCAAAACGGGCCGACTGGCCGCACGGACACGGCCGGTGTGGCCCGGCGTAGTCCGAGTGATCGGCGTTTATGTGGCGCTCAAGGAGCGCGGCCGCCAGGCGCAGCGCTTGGCGCCGGGCGGCGGTCTCGATGGCTTCCAAGTCCAGACAATCGGCCGCATGGTTGCCGATCAGCTGGTCGATCTCCTGGCTGATCTCTGCTGCAAGCGCCTCTTTGAGCCCCCCTTTTTGGCCGCCTCTGCTGAGGCCGCCTGGTTCTCGATCTCGGCCAACTGGGTGTCGGCCCATTGCTGGCTGACCTTCCGGTACGCCTCGATCTCTTTGCGAAACTCGCGATCGGCTTCAATCTGTTCGCGGACGACGGCGAGTTGCTCCGCGCTGACCAAGCGCGAGCGTGTTTGCCCGGCCTGTGCCCAGGTCACGCTGTAGTACGGGCCGTGCCGGGCCGCATCGTTGTCGCCGCAGGCGCAGCCGCTCTTGGTGCACTTCATCCAGCGCTCTGACACCGAGGCCCGCCGCATTGCACGTGGCCGAGCCAGCTGCGCGGCCCAGCGCTCCACATCCTTGGGAACCGTTGAATCCTCCGCCATCACCGCCTCCTCTCTCTTTCGGCATATTATGCCGAAAGAAAAACAAAGGCAAACCCGCTTCAGACACTGCCCTCACTTTCCTGTCGTGCACCCG
>CAZTDK010001145.1:0-1841 GCA_964611965.1 uncultured Binatia bacterium (SeqCode)
CAGTATGGATCGGACACCGGCATTGGCGGATGCGCTCGCCGAGCAGTTTCCTCAGGTCCGGGTGATCCACAACGCCCACAATCTTCGCCAGGGCGGCTGTCTCATGAAGGGGTTCCCGCTTGCCACCTGTGACCTGGTGACGCACAACGCGGTCGACTATCCATTCGACTTCGACGATCTGCCGCGCGTCCTGGAGCACTTTCCGGCGGCGGACGTGGTCGTGGTCACGCGCCGATCCTACCCGGCGGTGTCGGCGGGACGCCGCGCCTTGTCATGGATGAACCGCGCCCTGATCCGCGGCTTGTTCGGGCTGCAGGTCACGGATTACAACTTCGTGCAGTTCTACAAACGGAGCGTGCTCGCCGAGCAGCGCTGCTTCTCCGCGGCCACGGCGTTCATCACCGTCGAGCGGACAGTCCGCGCCCACTACGGCGGGCACCGGGTCGTCGCGCTGGCCGCCGACTATCATGCACGTCTTGCCGGCGTCTCTTCGTCGGGCAACATGCGCGTCATCGCCGCCTCGCTACGCGACATGGCGCGCCTGTGGATCGAGCTGCGTGTCAGCGGCGCGCGGAGAGCGGAAGGAGAGATGCCGTGAGCGCCGATCTATTCGCGAACCAGATTCCTTTCCTGAAGCCCTGGCTGGGAGAGGAGGAAGTTGCGGCGGTTCGCGACGTCATCCTCTCCGGATGGATCAGCCTCGGACCGAAGGTCGAAGAATTCGAGCGCGCCATCGCCGAGCGTGTGGCCGCACGCCATGCGGTAGCAACGAACGCGGCCACGAGCGCCTTGCATTTGTCATTGCTCGTGGCGGGCGTCCAACCCGGCGACGAAGTGCTCTGTCCCTCGTTCACCTGTATGGCCACCGCGAACGCCATCATCATGGCGGGTGCCGTGCCGCGCTTCGCGGACATCGACCGCCGCACCTTCAACATGGACCCCGACGACGCCGCGAATCGGCTCACCTCGCGGACACGCGCGGTGGTCATCGTGGACCAGATCGGGCTGCCGGCGGACTTTGAGGCCTTTGCCGCCATGGGTGAGCGCCACGGGTTGCGGTTGGTCGAGGACGCGGCCACCGCGCTCGGGGCAAGCTACAAAGGCCGACCGCTAGGTGGCGGGGGCATCCCCACGGCCTTCAGCTTCCACCCGCGCAAGATGATCACCACCGGTGAGGGCGGCATGCTGCTCACCGATGATCCCGCGTGGGCTGAACGCGCACGCGTCTTGCGATCCGCCGGTGCATCGGTGTCCGACCTCGTGCGCCATCAAGCCAAGGGGATCATTCTCCAGGAGTACCCCGAGGCCGGGTTCAACTATCGCATGACGGACCTCCAGGCCGCGATCGGCCTGGTTCAGTTGCGCAAGCTCGACCGCATGCACGCGGAGCGCAAGGCGCAGGCGGAATTCTACGATGAGGCATTGGCTGAGATCGAGGCGATCGAGTGTCCCTACGTGCCGCCGTATGCCGAGCCCGCGTATACGTCCTACTGCATTCGCCTGCGTCCACCCGCGCCGATCAGCGCGCACACCTTGGTCACCAGGATGGCCGAGCGGCGCGTCTCCTGCCGGCATGGCATTCAACCGCTTCATCTGGAGCCCTATTTTCGCGAGAAGCTTGCCGGCCTGTCACTTCCCGAGACCGAAGCGGCAGCGCGCGACACGTTGTTCTTGCCGATTTTCCCGGGGCTCGCCGAGGCGGATCAGCAGCAGGTTGTCAACGCCTTGCGGGACAGTCTCACGTAGGGCCAGTGCCAGTGAGAAGGGGCATCGTGCCAAGATCGCGTCCTTCGAGACGGCGCCTGAAGAGACGGCGCCTCCTCAGGATGAGCGGAAACCTC
>CAZTDK010001146.1:0-1838 GCA_964611965.1 uncultured Binatia bacterium (SeqCode)
GGGCATGGACGCCGAGCGCACGCTCGCGTGGATGGAGGTCGACGACCCGGTCGCGGACGCGTCCGGCGCGGTGCAGCGGCTCGACGCGTTCGTGCGCCGTCACGGGCGCAACCCGACGTGTTCCGACGGGCTGATCTGGATTACACCCGACAGCGACGGGAAGCCGTCTGCCCGTTGGCGACTCGGGGTGGGGGTCGAGGTTGGTGCGCCGCTCGCTTCCGTCGAGGAGGGCGGCCTGCACCTCGACACCTGGCCCGCGACGCGCGTGCTCGGCATCTTCCATCGTGGCGACATTCACGGCGTCGCGGCGCAACGGGCACGGCTGGAGCAGGTGCTGCAGACGCGGGGCCACACACCGGCGCCGGGAACGCCTTTGCAGATCACCGCTTCCCGCGATGTGCTCGACCAGCCGCCGGACCAATGGATGCTTCTGGTGAGCAGTGCGGTGCGGTGAGTCGGTGAGTTTTCGAATTGCTTGACCGATCCTGGCGAGAATGTCAGGGTAAATTCTCACGCCCCGCGCGGTCACCGTCCCGATACACCCAGCCGTCACCGATCGGCGGAAGCGAGCCTGAGGAGACATGCACGTGCAGACTGATTCTTCCGGATGGGCAGAAGCGTTCCACCGGGACGGCTATGTGCTCGTTCCGCGGGTCTTCGAGTCGGCCGAGTTGCTTGATCTGGCCGAGCATGTGTTCCACGCGCGCCAGCCAACCCCGGCGGAGCGCGCGAAGTATGGGGTGGACGGCTACGAGCTGCTCGGCAAGAACGCGCTGGACGAGCTGACGCCCACCGAAATGCTCAAGGTGGAGCGCCTCCTGCGCCTGCATTTGTTCGATCTCCCGACGCGGCAGCTCATGCTGGATGCCCGGATCATTTCGCTGGTCCGTGCTTTGTGGCCGGGCGATCCACTCGCGGTTCATGCGCTGTACTTTCCGAAACCTCCCGGGGCTCGTGGGATGGCGCTGCACGCCGACACGGGATACCTCCCCACGGAGCCACCCGAGCTCGTCGGTTGCTTCATCGCGGTCGACGATGCCGGCCCGGAAAACGGCGCACTCAGTATCGTGCGCGGCAGCCACCGCATGACGCAGTTCGAACGGCGGACCATCGACACGAAAGAGTTCATTTTCCCCGAGGCGTTCATTCAACCCGCGGGAACTGAATTGGTCCTCATGCCCATGAAGGCTGGCGATGTTCTCTTCTTTCATGGGAACAGCCTGCACTGTTCCATGCCGAATCGCACGACGGATCTGTGGCGCCGGGCCTTCATCTGCCACTACGTCAGTGCGGCGGTGCACTCGGTATCCGAGGAGCTGAACCCGGCGTTTCGCCCAGACGGAGCGGAGATCCCGGCGCCCGGCCATGTTTCGGTTCGCCGCGTGGCCTGATGTCACGCCACTGATCGCACGGAGCGTGAGATGACGTTCCCGCGCTCCGACGGAAGAGGCTGAAACGCGCGATGTGTGGAATTGTCGGCATCCTTGGCTCCGACCGCGGGGCTGAGCTTCTCGATATGACCGAGGCGTTGCGTCACCGCGGCCCCGACTCTCAAGGGACGGTGCTGCGGCCCGGCGCCCGGGTGGGCGCAACACGTCTGCGCATTGTCGACCTGAAGTCAGGCGACCAGCCGCTCGTCAGTACGCGCACCGGCGCGGTACTGGTCTTCAATGGGGAGATCTACAACTATCGAGAGTTGCGGTCGGCGCTGACGGCACGGTCACATCGTTTCGAGACGGCAAGCGATTCGGAAGTCGTGCTGCGAGCCTACGAGGAGTACGGGTGGCGATGCGTCGAGCACCTGCGTGGAATGTACGCGTTCGCCATCGTCAACGGCG
>CAZTDK010001147.1:0-1834 GCA_964611965.1 uncultured Binatia bacterium (SeqCode)
CTCGAAAATTCCAAGACGCCGAGGGTTCATTCGAGCGCCGGGAGCGACTGAACCCTCGCGGCGTCCGAACGAAGCGGCGCCGTGCCCGATCAATCGAGCCCGGACCTCGAACGAAACGGCCCGCTCCGGAATACAGCGCAGTCGTGGCCCGCCGCGATGCCGAATTCGACCGGCGCAGTGCACGCCGCCGGACTTTCATCAGCAGCGCCGTGCGGCCGTGCGGACGGCGGGCTCAAAACGCCACGTCGGCGCCTGTCGGCGAGCAGCGGCTCATCGGCGCAAAGGCAGTTCTTCCTGGCGAAAGCGACGAGTCGGAGAGTCGGACCGCTGCAAATGGCCGGCGATACTTGACAATAAGGCTTTGCGGCCAACATGTGTTTCATTCTCCACAATCCGAGTGGGCGGGCAACGGCGTGGGCGCAGCGCGGATGCACCTCGCCGAGCTTTGATATGGAGCTGAACGCACCCTTCAATGCCGAGGCGCGAGCTCTGATTCGGAGCACCTCCTGCCGAACAGAAGGACGCCGGCTGCGGATCCTGGCCGGCGGCGTTGCCTCCCAGGCTGGTCATGAGTTAGAGAGCAACGCGATGACTTATGTACGCTGCGGCGCTGTGATCGGCTTCGTTGCGCTCTTTCTCTGGTACTTCGATTCGGCGACGAATCAGCCGCTGGTCGACAGCTGCTGGGTACTGGCGATCGTGGTGTGGGGCCTGCAGGTAAAGGCGCTGAGCCCCGCGCCCTGGCTGGGCATCCGGCCGCGACGTGCGGACCTCGTGCCGCTCGTGCTGATCCTGGCCATCTTCGCCGCGGCCTGGCTGCCATTCTTCGACAATTGGCGGTGGGCCTACACCGGGGACTCCTTCGGCGTGTTCGCCTCCGGATATTGGTTGGGCAAGAACGGGCTGCAGCAGAACATCTTGAGCGTCCACGGGATCGACGACTGCTTCACCGTCTTGTGGTCCGTCTCCTACAACTGGCTCATGCGGCTGTTCGGCCCGACGTTGTTCTGGCACCGCTGCGGTCAGGTGATCATGGCGTGCTTAGCGTTAACCGCTATCTACGCGTTCTTCACGCGTGTGCTCGGACGAATGTGGGGCGCCGCGATCGTCGTAGCCACCGCAATCAACTACGTGTGGCTGTGGTTCACCTATGTGAGCTACCTCAAGATCGACAGCTTCATCTTCTATTACTTGGCACTGACGTGGGCCACGCTGATCTGGTACCACCCGGAGCGTCTCGGTCTGTGGATGCTGGGCGGGTTGACCGCGGGTCTGTCACTGCTCTTCACGCCGACCGCATGGTCGGGAGTGATCTTCGTCAGTGTGGGACTCGGCATCTTCGCCCTCGTCACGCGGCGTTTCGGCGCCCTGACGGTGTTCACCATCGCGTTCCTGCTGGCGGCGATTCCGATTCTACGGGAGGTGCCGTGGCTGCTCACAATGACCAGGAGCCAGACGGCACCCAATCTCGATCGCGACTATCTGGAGCGGATGTTCAAAATAATTCTGTTCTTGCCGTATGCCTCGCCCCTCAGCACCCTCGGCGCCTACGGCGCATTCTTAAAGTGGCCCTTGGGGCCGCTCTATCTCGTCGGGCTGGGAATTGCCGCGCTGTCCACGGTGGCGCCGCTGCGGCGGCGCTTGCGCGCTCCCGGCATCACCCCCGTGCTCCTGGCGCTGCTGCTCTGGGACGTCACCCTCCTGACGTTTACGAACAAGGGATATGGCAATCCGTCGCACAAGCGCGCCTACAATCTCATTCCGTTGCAAGTTTTCTTTGCGCTGCTTCCGGCCTACGTCCTCTATGCCTGGAGCCGGCGGTATCGGTGGGCGC
>CAZTDK010001148.1:0-1834 GCA_964611965.1 uncultured Binatia bacterium (SeqCode)
CTGGGCCTGACACAACCGCTCCAGCTCGTGGGCGCTCCCGACGGCCTCACAGGTCGCGTACAGCCATAGGGCGAGCAACACCTTGGGGTCTATGCGGGGCCGTCCCGCGTGGCTGCCGCGCGCCCGGATCAGCTCGTAAAACCTGCGAAATTCGAGGTGCTCTACGACCGCCCAGACCGATCGGGCGCGGTGCGCGGGGGGTAGCAACGAATCCAGGTCTTGCGGGCATAGGTCGATCTGCTTGCGATTCGGCTCTGCGAACTGGGCCTCCACCACCTCGTCCGGCCTACGCACAACCAGCGCGTCTTGTCCCAGCTTCACCACCTCCGCCCCACCCAATGACTGCCCTACAACAGATGGCCACAGGCTGCGGCGGAGACTCTCGTGCGACGCGGAGATGTGTTCGCTCATGCTCAGTGTGATCTCCGACGCAGTTGCCGCCTTCTCGGCCTGCCAATGGTCTGTAACCTGAACCCGGTCCGCCATTGTCCAGATAGGATCGATGCGCGGCGGCGCGAGGCAGCGTGCACAGATGACACCGGCGGGGGTATAGCGCCGGCAGCCGGAACATACGCGGCGGCCGCACCTCTTGCAGGTCCGGCGGACGCCCCGTTGGTCCTCACAGATGGTGCAAACGCTCATAGACTCTACTGCTTCTCACCTGCGCGCCCTGACCACGGCCTGGACGGTCTTCTGCGGGGGTCCATCGCGGGGAGGCCTTGACCTCCACAGTGTCTCACTCCCGGCAGTCCAGGGCACGGTCGTCCACTCCCTGACCATGTGCGGCGCGGCCTTCAGGAGATGCCGGTGCTGCAGGTGAGTGTTTGGCGCGCTCCGGCGCCACCGCCGAAGCGGCCAGGGTCGGGGCCGGTACCACGAATGCAGGGCCTATATTCCGCGCAGGGACCAGAATCCAAAAATCCGGTGGCGCCACATGGCGCTTCCCGTGCTCGTATAGGTTCCAGGTCTAGTAGCGGTGGTTTGTAACCGCGACCCTTCGTGTGAACGACCTTTCGACGCCACCCGGTCCTACCCACACGCACTGCGCAACGATACTGATCCACCTGTACAAAGGACATCTCGTGCGCCTGCGCGCTCACCCACCCCTCGCGGATCACATGAGCCTCGGTCTCAAGAGCCCCGAGATGGCGCACCACATCAAGCACCCTGCGTCGGTGAGGCAAATACAGCCCACGGTCTATCGCCATGCCGCTCAATCCTCCGAGCCGCCATTCCTCGGTGGCAGCTCCGACACCTTTTCGTTCAAACGGCCGCGTTTCAAGTACAGCAGAACCTGTATTTCGCTGACTCGTCTTCAACCCGAGCGACCGAGTCTGCACCCTCTGACGGCCATTGACGTAACCGAGAATGTACCGGATGTTGGCGGCAATACAGAACGCAAAACTACGCGCGTAATTCTACGTTGTCGCACCCGTGCGGCGTGGCAGCTACGGAGGTCGGTCGCTTCTGCAGGCGCGCGGCGATCACCAGCAGATTGTTGGCGAGGACCGCCGCCAGGAAGAGCTCGAAGCGCTCGCGGCCGGACCACAAGCACCGCTTCATGCCGCGGCCGCGAAAGAGCACGGAGATCCGACCTTCGACGCCCGAGCGAAACGCCTGCGCCTGCTTGAACGGGCGACTCTTCTCGAACTGCTCCTGTTCGACACTGCGCTTGCCGCCCCGCTGGGGGATCGCCACAAGCGTGACGCCGCGGCGGCGCACCGTCTCGCACCCGGCCGCGGCATGAAAGCCGCGGTCGCCGGCCAGGACGCGGGGGACCGTGCCGAATCGCTTGTGGTGACGCTGCACGGACGGCACGAGCTGGTCGCTATCG
>CAZTDK010001149.1:0-1827 GCA_964611965.1 uncultured Binatia bacterium (SeqCode)
AGGACAACAACAAAAGTTGTCCCAAGCGACGATTGTGCGTTGCGAAATCGATCACGCTTTGGAAGGATCAGTTTTGGAAGGATCATCAAGGAACACGCCGCCACACTGCGACAGGACGGCGAACACCAGTATGCGTTTGGGTGCGGCTGGGCTGTGTGGCTACAGCTATGCCTTCGAGATGGATCGTGGTGGGCGGATTGCCTGACTATGCGTCGGGCCACAGTGGGCGCAGCCTTGCCCGTGGTGGAACTTTGGGAAGCAGGAGAAGAGCCAGTGACGTAGCCAGAAGATGGTGCCACAGCGCACGAGCGATCCCTGACACGGGCGCGACGAGATAGCGTGTCATGCCCAAGCGGAGAGGCTGTAGCAGAAAGAGATGAGATAATCTCCTGTGAGTAACCCAATGAGGAACAAACGTGATCGAATCCAATCAACGCAATCAATCACCGACGCCACGGCTCATCCTGCGCCGTCCCTCGGAACTGGCCGCGATCAAGGCGGTCTCCTGGCGCATCGAGGACATTCTACCGGACGGAATGCTGGCATTGCTGCATGCCCAGGACAAGGTCGGAAAGACGCTACTCGCCTGGGAAATGGCGAGAGCAGTGGTTACCGGCACCGAATTCCTCGACACATTCCCCACGACCCAAGGAAAGGTTGTGTTGGTTCTCCTCGACGACCCAACTGAATTGACTCGGGAGAGATGCCACGCTTTCGGACTGAGCGAGAACGAGGACGTGAGACTCGTAACGCCCAATGAGGTCGCTTCGATGTCGGAACCGGGGCGGGTCATCGGCGATCTTGCGACCGTGTGCAGTGCCTTCTCGCCGCAATTGGTCGTGATTGACGCCCTCTACCTTTTCGGCCCAACGGGCAAGGATGCGATGAACGACGTGAGTCGGATGCGCCCGCTCATGACGAAGTTCAACGACCTTGCGCAGTCACTGCAGGCTGCGGTCGTTGTCATTGCCCACGACAAGAAGTCAGGAGAGACGGTTGCAGGCTCGCACGCGATCACAGCGAGCGCGAAGGCACTCCTGCACCTTACGATTTCCGAACGGAACACCCACGAAGCGAGCGAGAGCGGCCAACGAGTTCTGGAGATCAAATCCAAGATGACCCGCCCAGCCCGTCACCTGCTCTCACTCGAAGGGGCTGGAGACTGGCGCTACATCGGACCAGCCGATTCCAACGGCCAGCTGCGGCAAGCGTCGATCCGCGACAGGGTGCTGGAGTTTCTCCACGCAAACCGAGAAGCCTCTTCGACGCAGCTCGCCACGGCACTGCGGGTGCGTAAGGCAGATATCCTTCTCACGGTCGAGGAGTTGGAAGAGCAAGAAGTAATCAAAGTCTGTCCGCGACCAAGGATTGACGGCAAAAAGGGACGACCTGCCAAGGTGTATGTCTGGCTCGACGCAACGATCAACTGAGAGGACAACGGGAACGATAGGATGAAGTGGTCAAGTAAGATTCCTTGGTCCACAGCCCACACACAACACAAAATGCAACAGTGGGTACATACCTATCGTTCCCAATTCTCTCCCTGCCTATCGTTCCCACACAGTGGGCATGGATGGTAGTTGAGACGGGCGCAAGTGTCTCATCTCGGTAGCTGTCCTAGCCAACGTCCATGCCCATTGGTTCCCTCGGGGGTGCGAGCTGATGCCTGACTCATTCCAGTACCGTCAACCTGCCTTTGGAAGCTCACCCACGTCGTCCGGCTTGTACCCGCTGCACCATTCCCCGGTACCGCTGTACGATGTACTGTAAGTACCTGTTAGTACAAGGAGTACGTACCATGTGAAGAGATGATCAATGCGGAGACGG
>CAZTDK010001150.1:0-1818 GCA_964611965.1 uncultured Binatia bacterium (SeqCode)
TCCAGCAATGCTTGCAATTTCATAATGCCCCAACAGGATGAATCACTACACTAGTGGTGTGATTCACCAATACGGGGCATTATCTTTGCGCGCCACACGCGGAGTTTCCGGAAAAATCCAGCAATGCTTGCAATTTCATAATGCCCCAACAGGATGAATCACTACACTAGTTTCTTCATGCGTGCCTCGCCCTCGCTGAGTGCGCATGCGCACTCGGTTGGGACGGCCGACCATCTTTGTCGCCGCCGCGTGGTGTTCCGTGACTCGCTTCCATCTGCGCCCCGAGTGTCTTCAGGCGCCCGTCGCCCAGCCTCTCGGCCGTGGTGAACATCTCGTCCTCTTCTTCCTCGACATGATGCTCGATGAGCTCTTGGAGCACGGTCATTTTGGCCTCGAAGCGTTCGTCTTCGGGATCGACACGCGGAATTTCCGCCAGGACCAGCTTGACCACATGGTGTTCCTCGTAGGCCTCGGGAATCATCTGGTCGGTCTGCTTGGTGTCCAGTTCGCGTACGGCCGGGTAGAAGATCTCTTCTTCGATAGCCATGTGATGCGCCAAGTCCTGGCTGATCTGTTCCATCACCGGTCGGCGCGCGGCGCCCTCGAGCTTCTTGAGCTCGCCGAACAGCTTCTTGACGGCCTTGTGCTGCTTCTTCAACAACTCTGTTGCCTTCATTCAATCACCTACTTTCTGATCGTTCTGTTGCGTGCCTCGTCATCGCCTCGATGGACCTTGAGAAAGTGACAGAATAGGACGATATCGAGGCACTGTAAGATCGGAGTTCTACGGGCGTAGTTGTGCGTGCGGGTTCCCCTACGCGTCGCACGGGCCGCTTGACGGCAGTTCAGTCTGGTTGTCTTCGACATCGGAACTTAAGCGTGGCAGCGAAGGAAAGAGAACAGATGGAATTGGAGGTGGAAGGACCTCCAATCCACCCGTAGTGTTTCTTTGCTAGGATCCGCTCTTCTGGCCGACGCGACCACCGTGTTCGGTGCCCTGACCACCGTGGTGAGTCCCGTGTTCATGCTGGGTGCCCTAACCGCCGTGCTGGGTCCCTTGACCGCCGCGCTGCGAGTCTTGACTGCCTTGTTGGCTTTTCCCACCTGTGTGGCTGGGGTCCTTGCCGCCCTTCTGTTCTTGATGTGGCATGTGCTTTCACCTCCTTCCATGTGACTGTGGACGTCGGCCGATGCGAAAGCAGTGCCAGCAGCAGATTCTCTTCCTGGTTCACTTCAGCCCAACCGAAATGCAGGAAGGTTTTCGATCGGCTTGCAAACGAATCCCATCTTACACTGGACGTTCCTGGGCTTTGCTGAGGCCAGGCAATCCGAGTGGTTTGTTCTGCGGCTCTGAACGGCCAGTCTTTCGCGGCGGGACCGTGCCCGCCGACGCGAAACGCTACTCGCTTCTTGAGCCCCACCGAGATGATCAAGCGGGGCAAGGTCGAGTTCGACCACAAGGTGTTGCTCGTCGAAAGCCGCATCGGTCTGATCATCGATTGCCAAGCGGCCTTCTTCGGGCTGTCGATCGCACAGGGGCCACGGCGGTGCCCAGCGGCATCCGACGGCTGTGCAAATGCGCGCATGGAGAAGCAGCGCCAGTAACTCAGCCCGTCCACGGTGCACGCCGGGCACGGCGGGTGCATTGATGGATCTCGACGCTTCTTGCAATCAGTGATCTGGCTTGCGACCCGGTCCGAGAAACGAAGGCTGCTTTTGGGTGGGGCCGCGGCATCAAAACCGAAGGTCAGGCAACCGGCGTGGTCCTGAGCCCGGAAACCCCAGTTAGGGAGAGTTGAAAGAAGCGCATCGTTCTGA
>CAZTDK010001151.1:0-1816 GCA_964611965.1 uncultured Binatia bacterium (SeqCode)
GTTCCGGTTGCTGCCCGCAAGCTTCGTTCGACGCGGTTGCTCGCATAGCTCAGCGGCTCCAGGCGTGGGCGCGAAGCATGTTCGTATGAGCCGCGGTACTTCGGTTGGATGCGATATTGGTCTTCGCTGGAAACATCTGAAAGCCGAGCGAGCGCTTCTATAGCCCGGTTCCAGCCCCGATGACGCCCGACCTCCCCGGCATCCACTACGCCAACGTCGCGCGCTTCTTCCGCGAGCATGTCCCGCACGGCGATGGCGCGCTGAGCTTCGAGCTGATCAGCGGTGGGCGCTCGAATGTCACCTACCTGGTTCGCGGCGGCACGCACAGCTGGGTGCTGCGCCGGCCGCCGCTTGGACACGTGTTGCCGACGGCGCACGACATGGTGCGCGAGCACCGTGTGCTCGCGGCGCTTGCGACGACCGACGTACCCGCGCCACGGCCCATTGCCCTGTGCGACGATCCGTCGGTGAACGGGGCACCGTTCTACGTCATGGAGTACCGGCCCGGTATCGTGCTCGGCGACCATCTGCCAGCCGACTATGCGACCACCGCGGAGTCACGGCAGCACATCAGTGAAGCGCTGGTCGACACGCTGGTGCAACTGCACGCCATCGATTACCACGCCATCGGTCTCGACGGCTTCGGGCATCCGGAGGGCTATCTCGAACGCCAGGTACGCCGCTGGTCGCAGCAGTGGGAGCGCTCGCAGACGTCAGCGTTGCCGGAGATCGACGAGTTGATCCTCCGGCTGCACGCCGCGCTTCCCGCCTCGCCGGCGGCGACGATCGTCCACGGCGACTATCGGCTCGGCAACCTGGCGCTCGATCCGCACGACCCGGGCCGTGTCGTCGCCATCTTCGATTGGGAGATGGCCACCCTCGGCGATCCGCTCGCCGACCTCGGGTATACGCTGATCTACTGGACCGATCCCGACGACCCGCCACCGGCGGGCGGCATTGGTACGGCATCCACGTTTACCAGCTTGCCCGGCTTCTTCACGCGCGCCGATATTACCGCCGAGTATGCGCGACGCAGCGGCCGCAGCGTCGAGGCGGTGGACTTCTACCAGGTGCTGGCGCTCTACAAGCTCGCGGTGATCAGCGAGGGTATCTACGCACGCTACCTTCAAGGCAAGACGTTGGGCGACGGCTTCGCGGGAACCACGCGCAGCGCCGCCGCCCTCGCCCAGCGTGCCCTCGCCATCGCCGACGCGTCGACGGATCCGAGGCTGCGCGGCTGAGTTGACTGTAGCCGGGCGCAGCGACCGAGGCTCGTAGCCTGGCGAGTAAGCTCGCGGCAATAGGAGGCGCCAAGCCGCCCCGCGCGGTGGCAGCAGCTCGTTGAACAATGCGCGCAGGCAGGGACGCCTGCGCGTCAGTCCATTTTTCAACAGGGTGACCATTCTTCCCGCCGCACAATGCTTGTGCGGGCTGCACCGGCTGCGGTATAGCCCACCGGTGCAGTGGTAGAACAGAAACCGGAGCGCGAAAGGAGGGCATCATGGCCAAGGGACAAATCCAGCGGGGCAACACCAACAAAGCGAAGCTCACTCCGAAGGAGAAAGCCAAGAAGAAGCTGGAGAAGAAGGCGAAGGCCGGAAAATAGATCGGCGCGTCTCGGTGAGCCCACCAGCCATGCGTTGGCCGCCGAGCGCCGAGCAGTTTGCCGAGCTGCGCGAGTCGCTGATCTGGGTGCACGCCCATTCACCGTACTACCGCCAGCTCTTCAACGACGCCGGCGTGTGTCCGACGGACCTGACCGGCTACGAGGCGTTTCATACGCGCGTGCCGCGTACCGCCAAGATCGATCTGGTCG
>CAZTDK010001152.1:0-1815 GCA_964611965.1 uncultured Binatia bacterium (SeqCode)
CGGTCGGCGCGTTGCCGGCGTACCCGCAGCAACGAGACCAGCACGCACAGCCCCGAGAAGGTGCCGCTCGTACCAAATCCGTCCGCCGTCATGTGCGGCAAGAACTCCGGCTGGATCCACGACTGCGGCACCCAGGGATGGGGAAAGCTCGTCTGCGGCGAGATGATGATGTGCTCCGGGTCGCTCTCGTAGGGTGTGTGCACGAGCGCCAGCACCGCTCGCAGGGGCGCCGGGACGCCGAACGGAAACACCGGGTTGCCGCGTTCCACCCAATTGCGGGCGTACCACCCCGAGGTGAAGAGGGTCACAAGCGCCAACACAATGACCGCGCGACCGCTCGGGCGGCGCGGCGGCGCGGCGCTCCAGATGCAGTACGCGCAGGCCGGCAGCAGCGGGAGCAGCAGGACCAGCCCGGAGTACTTGAGGCTCGGAGTGACCAGCGCCACCGCCAGCGCGGCGTACGCCGGGCCTGCCTGGCGCCGCAGCAACGCCAGGCACTGCAGATACAGACAGAGGCACACCAGCAGCGCCAGGTGGATATCGATGTAGAAGGCGATCGATTGCGCGATCATCAGCGGGATCGTGGCGACGCAGAGCGCCGTGGTGAGGCGCCCGAGTCGATCATCGCACCAGAGACTCGCGAAGCGATACATCAGGACCACGAAGGCAATGACGCAGGCAGCGCCCGAGAGGTTGGTCACGTTGCGTGAGCCCGTCAGCACGACCAGCACGGCCACCAGTGTCTCGGCGCCGGCGGGAAACCAATGCGAATCGACCGGAGAGTCGACATAGTAGGGGTTGAGGTGCTGCGCGATGCGCACCGCGTTTGGAATGTGGTAACCGTTGTCGTCAATAAAGCCGCCGACGTAGACCGCACTGAAGAGGACACAACTCGCGAGGATGACACCGATAATGGCAATTTGCCCGCCGGTAATCACGCGGCGTGCCGCCACCCAGCAGCGCCCGGCAGCCGCGGCGCTGCTGGGCGCCGCGGCGGCGCGCGATCGTGCGTCTGCGGCGCGCGGCGCTGGTGGCGCCAGCGATCTCCTATGGCGAGCGGCAGCCATGCTGGTCGCATCCTCTTTCGTCACGAATGAGGAACCCAGTCAACGCCCGATGACAAAGCCTCTCCGTTCGCACCGGGTGGCGTTGCGGCGCCACAGGTAGCAGCCCGGGTTGGACACGCCTGGTGCCAGTCTCCAAAATAGGGCTTGCTCTGGCGACTGCTTGGTGCAGAATCACCGGCAGTGCTCGGGGGGGCGCGTACAAGCGTTATCAGGTTGTGCCATGAGCGCCAGTCAGCGGCATGCGTGCGGGGTTGGGAAACGGTTAGCGTGATTCGGGCATATCGCTTCGGGGAGAGGCAATGGGAAATGAAAACACAGTCCTAACAACCGCGGACGCGCGCCATTTGCTGCGGCGGGCCGGCTTCGGGGCGCCGGCGGCGCAAGTGAATGCCTGGGGTACGATCGTCACCCGCGGCGCGGCGGCCGATCAGCTGCTGAACTTTCCGAAGCGAGTCTTCAAACCCCGTGGACGGCAGATCGAAGACCGCCACAACTCGTGGCTCAAGCACATGATCACGACGCGGGCGCCGCTCCAGGAAAAGCTGGTGCTCTTCTGGCATGACCACTTCGCCACCAGCAATGACAAGGTTGACGACCCGGTATTGATGGGGAACCAGAACGCCCTGCTGCGCAAGTTCTGCGCGGGCAATTTCAAGGACTTCGTCAAGGCGATCAACAAGGACGCCGCGATGATCGAATTCCTGGATACCGTGCGCAACAGCCAAGACCAACCCAACGAAAACTACGC
>CAZTDK010001153.1:0-1812 GCA_964611965.1 uncultured Binatia bacterium (SeqCode)
CGCGCCGGGGTTGCACCACTTCTGCTTTCGCGTCCTCGACACCATCGCCGTCGAGCGCGCCGCCACCGAGCTGGGTGCCGTCGGCGTCGAGGTCACCCCGCCGCGCTACTACCCGGAATACGCCGCCGACTACTACGCGACGTTTCTCAGCGATCCGGATGGCGTGCGGCTCGAAATCACCAATTTTCGCGAGAATCGCCGGCGGCGCATGTACGATTGGGACGCGGCACGCTAACATCGCGCCGCACACCATGAATCGATCGGTCTCTCATCACATCTGGCGGATCAGCCTGCGCAGCGCGCAAATGGTGGGCGCCGCAATTGTGGCTACGGGCGTGTTCCTGCGCGAATGGTGGTGCAGCCCCGCACGCGGGACGGATGCCCTCCTGCAGGCCATCGGCCGCGCCGTAGTGCGCCTGTGCACTACGCTGGGTGCGACGTTCATCAAGGTCGGACAGATTGCTTCGACGCGCGCCGATTTGTTGCCGCGCCAGTTGATTCAGGAGCTGGCCACGCTGCGCGACCAGGTACCGCCGTTTTCCTTCGACGCGGTGCGCCGCACCATTGAAGTGGATTTTGGCGCGCCGCTCGAGACCTTGTTCGCCGAATTCGATCCCGAGCCGGTCGCCGCCGCCTCGGTAGCGCAAGTGCACCGAGCCGTGCTGCACACGAACGGTGGCAGTGCCACAAGCGGCAGTGCCGCAAGTGACCGTGCCGCAGGTGACGGCCGCGGCGAACGGGTCGCGGTAAAGGTGCGCCGTCCCGACATCATCGAAAAGGTACAGCTCGACCGCTCGATCCTGTTGTTCGTTGCCCGTTGCATGGAACGCCTGGTGCCGTCGCTGCGCTTGATCGCACTCGAGGGGGCTATCCGCAACTTTTGCGTCGCCGTCGAGGAGCAGCTGCATCTCACCAACGAAGCACGCAACAATGAGCGCTTTACCGCCAACTTCGCCGACGATCCGGACGTCTTGTTCCCAAAACTGTTCCCCGCGCTGTGCTCTGATTCCGTGCTGACCATGGCGTTCATCGACGGCGTTCGCGAGGAGGATCTGGAAGCCCGGGGCATCGATGTGCGGCGCGTGGTGGAAGCGGGCATGCGCTGCGTCTGCCGCATGATCTTCCTGCACGGCTTCGTGCATGCCGACCTGCATCCGGGGAACATGCGCTTCTTGCCGCCCGGGCGTGCCGTGCTCTTCGACCTCGGCCTCGTCGGCTCGCTGATCGATGAGGATCGCCTCACCACCGCCGGCTTGCTGCTGGCGTTCGCGACCGGCGACGGCAAAACCGTCGCGAAGATCCTCTTCGACAGCGCCGCGCACACGGCGACACCGGACTATGCGGCGTACGAGACCGAAGTGTGCGCCATGGTCGACAACCTCAAGTCGCGCGGCCTCGGCAACATGCAAATCACTTTGGAGATCGGACGCATCTTCGACATCCTGCGCCGCCATCACATTCAGGCGGATAGCCACATGACGATGGTCAACCTGGCGCTCATGACCGCCGAAGGGTTGGGCAAGCGCCTCGCTCCGGACCTGTCGCTCGCCGATGAGGCGCTGCCGTATCTGGCGGAAGCGCTCGGCGTCAGCGTGCCGTTGCCGACGGCGAGCGTTAAGCAGACGCCGGTTTAGGACCAATGCCAGTGAGTTAAGATCGACGCCAGCGCGTTCGCCGGGGAATGGAATTCCCTGGCTGAGTCGACCCAAGTCGTCTGAAGACGACTACCAACAGCAGATGGCCAGCGTTCACGAGGCCTTGCGGGAGGTCAGTCGGCGACAGCCGCCTGCGTACGAATAAGCACCGGCGGTC
>CAZTDK010001154.1:0-1812 GCA_964611965.1 uncultured Binatia bacterium (SeqCode)
GTGCTACATGCCACGTGCTACCCGCACCTGCATTGACTTCCTCCGACGTTGTATCCTATGCGATCCGCGTGACACGGGCTCAGACAGGTCAACGATCAGGCGGTCCCCGGCGTTCAACACACCGCGACGTACCGACCTATCAGGGAGGTTGTCACTGCGGGCGGGTGGCCTTCGAAGTCACCGGCCGTCTCAATCGCGTCAGTAACTGCAACTGTTCGATCTGCTCGAAGAAAGGCTACCTGCACTGGATCGTGCCGCGCGACACCTTTCGCCTGCTGACGCCACCCTCGGCGCTCTCCACCTATACATTCAACACGGGAGTCGCCCAGCATCACTTCTGCAAGGTGTGCGGCATTGCGGCGTTCTATATTCCGCGCTCCGATCCCGACAAGGTCGATGTCAATGCGCGCTGCATCGAGGGGGTCGACGTCAGCCGGCTGCGGGTCGACGACTTCGACGGCCGCAACTGGGAGGTGGCGTTCCGGCGCTATGCAGCCGCACCCACGGATCGCGGCCAGGCACGGACCGACTCATTGAGCAGCCGGGCGCGTAAGAAGGCGGGCGAGAGACTCAAGGTATCGCAGAGGTTGAGGAAAGAGTAAGGCCAGCTGCGGTCGTCCGATGCAACCCAGTTGTAAGCTTCCCGATAGATGCGACGCTTGCGGCCGTGCTGGGTATCGCGACACTTCTCGATATCCAAGGCGGCCTGCGCGAGAACCGAGACAGCCAGTTCACGTTCAGGGCTCTGGCTGCGCCCGTGCTGCCACACTTCGTGAAACTGCACCGGCAGCACCTGATCAGGTGACGCCGCCTCTTGGAAGAAGTTCGCAGCGGCATGACCCGCGGTTGCCGTCCTCTCGTTTGCACAGCGCATCGTTGGCATCTGATCTCCTTACCCTCCCAAAAATGCATCCCCATCCAGCCAATCCCACACAGTCTAGGCGGCTCCGGACTTTCCAGCGGAATTCATACCAGCCCCCCACATCACTGAACGCGTAGTGCCTTTGCTTCCAACCCCAGGGGCTTACACCTCTCGGCGCAGCTCTTACCGACTTGCCGTGCAAACATTACACTCATTACAATCGTTGCCCTCTACCCAAGTGACGGGATGCCGGCTTGCCAGGGCCCAGGGGCCTCGCTACACAGTTTCGCCGTGCTCACAGTCACCAACCTTCGAAAAGCGTTCGGCGGCCAGGTCGTCCTTGACGGGGTCAACTGGTTCGTGCCCACCGGCGGACGGGTCGCCCTGGTCGGCGCCAACGGCTCCGGGAAGTCGACTTTTTTGCGCATGGTTGGGGGTGACATCGAACCCGACGGTGGCAGCATCAATGTTCCGAAAGGGACCGTGGTGGGCTACCTGCCCCAGGAGGCTCTCGGCGTCAGCGGCCGCAGCGTCCTGAGCGAGGCAATGACCGCCTTCGAGCACATTCACCGCATTGCTGATGAGTGCGCCCGATTGGAGGCGGATCTTGCCCACACGGCCGCGGACCACCCGCAGCACGATGCGCTCATGGCGGCATACGCCAGCGCCCGTGAGGCGTGGGACACCCACGGCAGCTACGACCTCGAGAGCCGGACGGAAACGGTCCTCAACGGCCTCGGCTTCAGCGCGGCGGATTTCACCCGTGACTGCGGCGAGTTCTCCGGCGGCTGGCAGATGCGCATCGCCCTCGCCAAGCTGCTGCTGCGCCAGCCGCAGCTGCTCCTGCTGGACGAGCCGACGAACCATTTGGATCTCGAAGCGCGCGATTGGCTTGAAGCCTTCCTGCGCACCTATCCGTACACCGTGATCCTGGTCGC
This sequence comes from uncultured Binatia bacterium (SeqCode), assembly GCA_964611965.1. GTDB lineage: Bacteria > Desulfobacterota > Binatia > HRBIN30 > HRBIN30 > CAZTDK01. The sequence goes on from CAZTDK010001154.1 coordinate 1,801, forward strand.
TCACGATCGCTA
>CAZTDK010001155.1:0-1811 GCA_964611965.1 uncultured Binatia bacterium (SeqCode)
GTGAGGCAAAGGAGGGCAGACTCCGGCGGCTGTCCGGCGCGGCCTCCAGCTTGGGTTCCGCGGCGGCCGTCGTCACGACGTCGACGGCACGCTGCGGCGATGCGCCAGCTATCTGGTGCGCGATCCACTCGCCCTGCGCCACCGTGCCCAACCCAAAGCTCACCGCCGCCAACGCGCTGAGCAGCGCCGTCCTTCGTATGTATGTCTTCATCATCATCCTCCTCTGCGACGCCCCGGGCGCCGCGATGTTTCCCGACAACCTAGTCGCACAGAATGAGAGAACGATGAGCCGTGGATTAGAATGTTCTCATGCGGCGCCGCTCGCCAGCGGCAGCCGGACGCGAAAGCACGTGCCCTGCCCTGCCGTGCTCTCGACGGTGATCTCACCGCCGTGCAGGCGCACGATCGACCGCGCCAGCGGCAAACCAAGTCCGGTGCCGCCACGCTCCCGCGCCGGATCGGCCCGGTAGAAGCGATCGAAGATGCGCGCCTGCTCCGCCGCCGCAATGCCCGGCCCGTTGTCGCGGACCGTCAACACGGCGTCCGCGCGCGCCGCGCGCAGCGCCAGCGTCACGCGCCGACCCGCGCCTGCGTACTTGATGGCGTTTTCGGCAAGATTGAACACCACCCGAAAGAGCAGCGGCGCACTGCCGCGCACGGTGACCGGATACAGCGGCACATCGCTGACCAGTGCAATCCCCGCCGGCGCGGCGAGCGCCTCCACTCCCAGCGCCGCATCCGCCACCAGCGCGGTCAAGTCGACCGGCTCGGCCGGCAGCGGCACAACTTCGGCATCGGCGCGCGCCAAAAACAACAAGTCTTCGATGAGCGCCGCCAGGCGGTTCACTTCCTCCAGGCAGCTGGCGAGGGTGGCGCGGAACTCAGCCTCCGGCGGCGCCGTGCGCAGCGCCACCTCGATCTCGCCCTTGAGAATCGTCAGCGGTGTGCGCAGCTCATGTGCGGCATCGGCACTGAACTGGCGCGCCGCGGTAAACGAGCGCTCGAGCCGCCCTAGCATGTCATTTAGCACCGTCGCCAGCCGGCCGAGCTCGTCATCGCGCTCGTGGCCCGCAAGCCGTAGCGACAAATCCTCCGCGCTGATCCGGCGCGTCGCGGCTACCATGGCATCCACCGGAGCCAGGGCGCGGCCCGCCAGCAACCATCCTCCGAGCGCCGCCGCCAATAGCGCCAGCGGCGCGAGCGTCACACTCACCAGCACGAAGCGCGCGCGCGCCTGGTCAACGCGCTCCAGCGACATGCCCACCTGAACGAGGTGCACCAGACGCCCGCGCTCGACCACGGGCAGTGTCAGCAGCCGCACCCCGCCGGCGGGCAGCCCGGGGGACACGATCGTCTCGAACGTCTCCTGACCTGCCGCCGCGTTGCGCAGCGCCGTTGCGCTCAAGGCGAACCGTTGCCGATCACGGCGCGGCAGGCGTGGGTCGGGTCTGCCGAATGGATCCAGCAGCTGGAAGAAGCGCTCCGCAAACGCCGGCCCCAGCAAGCCTTCGATTTGGTCAGCCAGGTTTGCCTCCGGCGTCTGTTCACTCGAGGTCGCAATCGCGCGGGCCACCGAGACCAGCGAGTCATCCACGTTGGCCCGCAAACCGCGATCGAGCAGTACGAAGGCCGTCACCCCGACGGCCAACAAGAGCCCCCCGAATACTGCCGTGTACCAAAGGGTCAGACGACCCCGCAGCGTGCGGCAAAGGCCCAGCCGCCATCGAGAGCAGAAACTCATCGCACGTCTGCCATCTTTGCGACGGCAGCCCATATCGACCCACGGGAGCGGGCCATAGAAAAGACGCCGG
>CAZTDK010001156.1:0-1811 GCA_964611965.1 uncultured Binatia bacterium (SeqCode)
AAAAGAACTGGCGCATGGACTGTGGCGTTGCCGGCTACGACAACACCTTCGGGCTGCCGCCGTTCTTCCCGACGCGGCTGCGTTTCGAGGACTATATCTACCGGCTCTGGGTGCAGCAGGACGGCGTCGCTGCTGCCCACGTCGATGCGGCGCAGAACCACACGCGCAGCAACTACATGCGCAACCCGCCGGCCGGGGAGATCTTCAACGAGGAGGTCTCCAACCTGCTCAAGAAGAAGATCAGAGTCTCGCTCTCGCGTCTTGACGAGCTGAGCATCGCGTTCGATTACGAGGCGAGGTGACGGCGCAAGACGCCGAGGAGATCCTCGACAAGACCGCCCGGCTCTACGGGCGCGCCCTGGAGGCGGCCGAATCCACCACCAGCCCGCAGCGCGCCGAAGGGCTGCGGCTGCTCGCGGCCAATCTGAACAAAGCCTTCTACGGCTTCGAGCCGGACTTCTTCCAGCAAAACCTGCTGCGCATCGTCGACGACGTCGTCAGCGTGATCAAAGGCTCGATCGAGCTGTGGCCGACGCTGGTGGAGATCTGTTACTTCCAGAAAGGCCGCACCGGGTTACCGCAGGTCAAAGTCAACAACCGGAAGAAGGGATGAGCAAGGCACGATGAACGCTGAACGATGAGGGATCGTCCGCTCATCATTCATCGCTCATCATTCATCGCTCATCATTCAGCGTTCATCATTCAGCGTTCATCATTCATAGCGCCTCGCGCGCCGGAGGATCCATGAGAATCGCACAGGTCGCCCCCTTATTTGAATGCGTGCCGCCCAAGCTGTACGGCGGGACGGAGCGCGTCGTTTCTTACCTGACCGAGGAGCTGGTACGCCTCGGGCACGAGGTCACCCTGTTCGCCAGCGGTGATTCCGAGACGAAGGCGAAGCTGGTGGCAGCCTGTCCCCGCGCCCTGTGGCAGGACACGGACTGCCGGGAGACCTTGCCGCACCACGTCCGGCTGTTGGAGCTGGTCTTCGACGATGTCTCCCGCTTCGACCTCATCCACTTCCACTGCGACTACCTGCACTTCCCCCTGCTGCAACGGTCCCCCTGTCCGAGCGTGACGACGCTGCACGGGCGGCTGCACGTGCCGGACCTGGGACCTCTGTTTGCCCAATATCCAGATGTGCCGCTGGCATCCATTTCCGACGCCCAGCGCCGGCCGCTCCCTGGCGCCAACTGGCAGGCGACCGTCTACCACGGGCTGCCGCGGAATCTGCACACCTATCGCGAGCGACCCGGCGCGTACCTCGCGTTCCTCGGCCGCATGTCTCCAGAGAAGCGCGTCGATCCCGCCATCGAGATCGCACGGCAGGCCGGCATGAAACTGAAGATCGCCGCCAAGATCTATCCGGAGGAACGCACCTACTTCGACGACACCATCGAGCCACTGCTGCGTGAGTCGCGGGGCTGGGTCGAGTTCGTCGGCGAGGTCGGCGGCCGAGACAAGGATGAATTTCTCGGCAACGCCCGCGCCCTGCTGTTTCCGATCGACTGGCCGGAGCCATTCGGCCTGGTCATGATCGAGGCGATGGCGTGCGGCACCCCGGTAATCGGCTGGCGCAACGGCTCAGTGCCGGAGGTGATCACGGACGGCGTCACCGGCTTCGCTGTCGACAGCATCGAGGCGGCGGTGCAGGCGGTCAAGCGTGTCGGAGGCCTGAGCCGCCGCGCCTGCCGGCAGGTGTTCGAGGAGCGTTTCGACGCGGCGCGGATGGCGCGGGACTACGTGGCAGTGTACCGGAGCCTGGTGCACGCGCGATCGGAAATCGAGCGCCTGCCGGCGGCGCACGATCC
>CAZTDK010001157.1:0-1810 GCA_964611965.1 uncultured Binatia bacterium (SeqCode)
CACCCGACGATACCGCCGACGTGCTGCAAGCGGTGCCCGCCCAGCAACGGGACTATTTGCTCTCGCTGCTCGACGCGCCTACCGCGGACGAGGTGCGCGGACTGCTGGCGTTTGCCGAGGATCAGGCCGGCGGCCTGATGAACACGCGCTTCGCCCGGTTGCGTCCCGACATGTCGATCGATGAGGCAATCGCCTACCTGCGCAAGCAGGGGCGCGTGCAGGTTGAAACGATCCATTACTCGTACGTACTCGACGCCGACGGCCGCCTCCTCGGCGCGGCCTCGGTGCGCGATCTCTTCAATGCCGACGCCAGTGCGCATGTTGCCGATGTCATGCGGCGCGACGTGGTGACGATCACCGCCGACACGCCGGACCGCGAAGTGGCTCGGCTCTTCATCCGCACCAGCCTGCTCGCCATCCCGGTGGTGGATGCCCAGCATCGCATGTGCGGCATCGTGACCGTCGACGATGTCGTCCACGTCGTGCAGGAGGTGGCGACCGAGGAGTTCCAACGCTTCGGCGGCAGCGAGGCATTGGGCGCGCCGTATCTCGATGTCGGCTTCTTCGACATGGTCCGCAAGCGTGCCGGCTGGCTCTCGGCACTCTTTCTCGGCGAGATGCTGACGGCAACGGCGATGGGCCATTTCGAAGCGGAGATCCAGCGTGCCGTGGTGCTCGCCCTCTTCGTCCCGCTGATCATCAGCAGCGGCGGCAACTCAGGCTCGCAGGCATCGACATTGGTCATTCGCGCCATGGCGCTCGGAGAGATCCGGCTCGGCGACTGGTGGCGCGTGATGCGGCGCGAGCTGTTCTCGGGCATGGTGCTCGGCTCCATCCTTGCGATCCTCGGCATCGCCCGCATCCTGTCGTGGGTCGGGCTCTTCGGTTCGTACGGCGAGCACTACATGCTGGTGGCGTGGACGGTGGCGCTCAGCCTGGTCGGCGTCGTCACCTTCGGAACCCTCACCGGCTCCCTGCTGCCGTTCCTGCTGCGCCGTCTCGGCTTCGATCCCGCCAGCGCTTGTGCCCCGTTCGTCGCGACGCTGGTCGACGTCACCGGGCTAGTCATCTACTTCTCTGTCGCCAGCCTGGTGATGCGCGGCGCGCTGCTGTAAGGCCGCACCCGACCCCGGTGGCCGTCAGGCCACTCCGGGTATTGGCTAACCGGGGAGATCAGCTCAGCTTGTCGCGATGATAGGCGATGTACAAGGCCGTGCCGATCGAGCCGGTGAACGCAACCGCCAGATAGACCAGGATGAAACCCAGCGGTGGCACCTCGGGCCCGGTCTGGTTGTACCAGAAGAGCACCAGGTTCAGCGGCACGTAGAAAGCATAGACAATCGACAGCGGCGCAACCCATGACCGGCGATTCCACAAGCCGTAGGAGTATGCCGCGAGCACCACGCCCATCAGCGGACCCAGCAGCACGTTCGAGCCGACGCTCTCGAAGCGCACGCCGAAAATCACGATACCGAGATGCGAAGGATCGCGCAGGTGCTGGAACGCCTTGGTGCAGTTCGAAACGGCGAGCAGCCCGAGCAGAACTGCCATCAGGCTGAGAAACCCGTCACGCGGTTTGTGTCCGTTGGCCATAGGGCACCTCTTCGTTGAGGAGTTACACGTATCCGCCGACGATGCTGTACAGCAGGACGGCAAGGACGACGAGGGTCACCGTGACATAGAATCGATCGCGCTGCAGCGCGAAGGCGACGATCGAGAACACGACGCGCGCCACGGGTGTGGCGAGGAGTAGCAGCAGCCCGAGTTGTATCAGACCGCGACCGCGTGGTTGTAAGGCGTCGCGCACGAT
>CAZTDK010001158.1:0-1809 GCA_964611965.1 uncultured Binatia bacterium (SeqCode)
GCGGCATCGATGCCGCGGCGCCGCGCGTGCGTCTGCTCGTGGAGTTGGTGCGGCAGATCCAGAATCTCCCACGTCATCTCGGCCAGCATTCCGGCGGTATGGTGATCGCGGCGGGCGGGCTCGACACGGTGGTGCCGCTCGAACCGGCTTCCATGCCGGGGCGGGTCGTCGTCCAGTGGGACAAAGACGACTGCGCCGATCTCGGCATCATCAAGGTCGATCTGCTCGGTCTCGGCATGATGGCGGTGCTTGAAGAGGCGATTCCCCTCATCGAAGCGCACGAGGGGAAGGCCCTCGATCTGGCGCATCTGCCGCCGGACGATCCGCAGACCTACGCCATGCTGCGGGCCGCCGACACCATCGGCGTCTTCCAAGTGGAGAGCCGCGCGCAGATGGCGACGCTGCCACGCATGCGGCCGGAACGCTTTTACGATCTGGTCGTCGAGGTGGCGATCATCCGGCCCGGGCCGATCGTCGGGCAGATGGTGCATCCGTACCTCAACCGGCGCAACGGCCGCGAACCGGTGCGCTATGCGCATCCCGATCTCGAGCCCATTCTCAAGCGGACGCTCGGTGTGCCGCTGTTTCAAGAACAGTTGCTGCGCATGGCGATGACCCTGGCCGGTTTCACCGGCGGCGAGGCCGAGGAGCTGCGGCGCGCCATGGGCTTCAAGCGCTCGGTCGACCGCATGCAGCAGATCGAGGCGCGGCTGCGCCGCGGCATGGCACACCGCGGCATCACCGGCACGCACGCCGACGCGATCATCCGCAGCATCACCTCGTTCGCGCTGTACGGGTTTCCGGAGAGCCACGCCGCCAGCTTCGCGTTGCTGGCGTATGCCTCGGCCTATCTGCGCGCCCATCACCTCGCGGCGTTCACCTGCGCCATGCTCAACAACTGGCCGCTCGGCTTCTATCATCCGGCGACGTTGGTGAAAGACGCGCAACGGCACGGGCTGCGGGTGTTGCCGATCGATGTGCAGCGCTCGGGATGGAAATGCCAGCTGGAAGAACAGGCGGTTACGCGGTTAGGCGGTTACGCGGTTAGGAAAGAAGAAGCCCATCCCCTAACCGCTAACCGCCTAACCGCCAACCGCTTATCTCTTCGCCTAGGTCTGCGTTTCGTTCAGGGGCTACGTGAGCGAGCCGGCCATCGGATTACCAACGAGCGTGCCCAAGCACCGTTTCGTTCGATTGCCGATGTAATCCACCGTTGTGAATTACGTGAAAGTGAAGTGCAGAAATTAGCGCATTTGGGTGCCTTTGCCGGGTTTGGACTCACCCGCCGCGAGGCGTTGTGGCAAGCGAGCGCACTCCCACGTGAACCTCTTTTTGCGCAGAGGAGAGACGAGGATGGAAGAGCAGGGGAAGCAGGCATTTCGCAGTCTCCTGGTATGGAGGCAAGCAATGGATTTGGCACGAGACTGCTACTTTCTGACGAGGAGATTGCCGCGCGAGGAGTTGTACGGGTTGACCAGCCAGATCCGCAGAGCGGCAATTTCGGTTCCGGCAAACATAGCCGAGGGGAACGGTCGGAGAACGAGGAAGGACTACATCAGCTTTCTATACATCGCACAGGGCAGCCTCCGCGAATTGGAAACGTACCTGATCCTGATTGTGGAAGCAGAGCTACTCTCGGGGGAGGACACGACTCCCCTGCAGACACAACTCGACTCCGTAGCAAGACTTCTGAATCGACTCATTCATTCCATGGAGGAGCGACTGGCATAACCGCAGAGCAAGCGGTTACGCGGTTAGGCGGCCAGCCGGAAGAACAAGCGGTTACGCGGTTAGGCGGTTACGCGGTTA
>CAZTDK010001159.1:0-1806 GCA_964611965.1 uncultured Binatia bacterium (SeqCode)
GTTGCCGGTCGCGTCGTTGCCCTGGATAGCGATGCCGTCCATGTTGTTGGCGATGATATTTCCAGCCCCGGCCACGGTGCCGCCGATGGTATTGGTCGCGGCTCCATTGATCGTCACGCCATTGTTCCCGTTACCCACGAAGCCCGTACCGTTGACGTCAGTGCCGATGTAGTTGCCCTCGATCAGGTTGCCCGACGCAGTGCTGCCGCTGACCAGCACCCCATCGACATCGTTGTTGGCGATGATGTTACGCGCGGCGGCGGTCGTGCCACCGATCGTGTTGCTCGGCGCGGCATCGAGGAAGATGCCGTCGGCAGCGTTGGCGAGCACGCCCGTCCCGTTGACGTCGGTGCCGATGTAGTTGCCTTGCACCAGATTGCCGGTCGCGCCGCTGCCCTGGATATGAATGCCCTCGCCGCCGTTGTTGCCGATGACGTTGCGCGTCCCGGCCACGGTGCCGCCGATGGTATTGGTCGCGATCCCGACGATGAGCACCCCATCCACTCCATTGCCGATGCCGCCGGTACCCGCGGCATCGGTGCCGAGGTAGTTGTTCGCCACGATGTTGCCGCCGCTGGTCATCAGCACGATGCCGCTGCCACCGAAGCGGTTGATCACCAATCCCTGCAGCGTGCTGCCACCGGCGGTGATCGTCAGCCCATTGGCGCTCGCGCCTGCCGAGGTACCGTCCAGTTCGATACGCGTCGATGCACCGGTGTTACCATTGATGATCACCGGTTGGGTGATCGCCGGCAAGGGGCCGAGCGCGCTGCTACCCACGGCGATGGAGGGCGTACCACTCGCCAGGTTGAAAGCGATGGTATCGAGGGTGACCGTCGCGTTGGCCTCCTCGATGGCGGCGCGCAGCGTACACGCACCGGTGCCATCGTTGCACGTTCCGTTGATCACCGCATCGTCGGTGTCGTTTAATGAATTGACGGTAAAGGTCACCGCCTGGGCCAGAGAGCCCAACAGGAAACCGGCGCTGACGAAATAGGCAAACAGCAAACGGCGCATCGTGTACGCCGCTTACCACGGAACAGTCGCGAAAAACCAGCGGCAACGGCCCGGACGACTGGTTCTTGAGGCCGCATCAATCTCAGCCGCAGAATCTGGCGGATTCTCGGCTCGTGATCCGCAATGCGGTAGTCGCCAGTGAACTTGGGCGCCCTAGCACTTGAAGGGCCCACCCATCATGTTGCCGGCTGACGACCGACGCCGGATGGTTCATCATCATCGCTCCCCGGTGTCGGTTCCGGAGGCCACTCAGGACCGTCGTAGGATAGCCCCTCTTGTGTCCAGGTCGTGCGCGGTGGGAGTGCCGATTGCGGTGTCGTGGCGCATGGCCTCACAACGACCACCGCGCTCAGCACCGACGCGGCAAGGAGCTCCAACAATCGTCTCCGTGGCGCAACCATCTGGTCACTCAACGGCTAGGCGCCGTCGTGTGAGCGGGGGCTCGACGACTCTACTCCGTCACCGTTTGCGGGCCTTGGGCACGAGTGCCAAACCCTCGTTCAAGAGAGCAACGACGACGCTGGTCTTGGTTGCCTTCAGCTCCTTTGTCAACCGTTCGATCGCATTGAGCGTATCGACCGGGAGCTTCACATTCATCAGCCGTGTTCCGGTGTGCGTGCGTCGGCTCAGATCACTGAGGCGTAGGTTGCTGCGGTCGACTGCCATGTCGGTTCCTTTCCATCGCTCGTCTGGTTCGCACCGTCCGATGCTAACATGGATGGAGTACTATTCTCGGTGCCGCGACGCAACCGATTCAGGCGTTTCCCATAGCAACACGGACCGCTGATG
>CAZTDK010001160.1:0-1799 GCA_964611965.1 uncultured Binatia bacterium (SeqCode)
GCGAATTCCCGCGCATTTCTCGGAAAAAACGAGGCATCATGTGCGTGGATTGCCCAGAAATAATCAACGAGTGTGCGCCGCCGGTCATGAAAACGTGCGGAAGGTCTCTGTTTTGGATCAAATCACGATGACATGGCGTCCAATTGATCGCAATTGTGCACGTGTGCGTCGCGAATTGATTGGTTCTGCGCCTGTTGCTTAACGCAAATGGTCAGAAAATGGAGCCTCTCCTGCTCGATTGACGTCGAAACCCACGGTGTTGAACGTGCCGGAGAATGAAACCACGAAGGACACGAAGCTCACGAAGGAAACTGAAAGCCAAGATTCTCAATTTCTCCCTTCGCGGTCTTCGTGTCCTTCGCGGTAACAACTCTTCGTTGAAGGCACATTCCTTCGGGATCAGGAGGATCTGAGGCTGGACAATTGCGGTGTCGCCGAGATCGCTGCTGACGCGTTTGGCAGGCGCGGCTGCCGACCGCCAGGCTCTCCGTCCATTGCGGCGTGCCGTCACGCCGTTCTTGGGCTTAGGGGGTTATCTGCTGGTTCGGGCTGGGGGCAGCCCGGCTCCAATGCCGTCAGCGCCGAATCGAGGATCGCCGTGCCCTCAATCGTAGAGCAGGGCGGCGTCGCGGCCCGCGGTGTACCGCTCGGTGCCGGTACATGCGATCTGCACGACCGTGTCGAATGCCGCACCACGATCGATCGCCGCGCGCACCGCCGGCTTGCCGGTGAGCAGATCGATGGCCGGCACGTCGGCGCGAAACTCGTACGGCTGGGTGCGCCAGGCGAAGGCGTCGGGCCAGAGGGTTTTCACCGCGACCAACACCGCGAGCCCGGTGCGGTAGGCGTTGAACGCCTGGCGATCCGTGACATGCAGTTGCACCGCGCCGCAGCGCTGCCCGGCAAACTTATGAAAGGTCGGCTCGATGATGCATGGGCGAAAATGTACGCCCGCGAGGTCGTAACGGTCGAGCTCAGCGGCGAGGCGGCGCGCATCGATGAACGGCGCGCCGAAAAGCTCGAACGGGCGTGTCGTCCCGCGGCCTTCGGACAGGTTGGTGCCTTCCAATAGGCACATGCCGGGATAGACGATCGCCGTGTCCAGGGTCGGCATGTTGGGGGAGGGGATCACCCAGGGGAGATCGCAGGCGTCGTAGTAGGCGGCACGCGGCCAGCCCTCGCACGCCACCACGTCGAGCTCGCACGTGATGTTGAAGGTGACGGAGTACAGTCGCGCCAGCTCGCCGACGGTCATGGCGTGCCGCTGCGGCACCGCGTACAAGCCGCAGAAATTCTCCAAGCCTGCGTCGAGACCACCGCCCTCGACCTGGAGACCGCCGATGGGATTGGGGCGGTCGAGGACGACAACCTTCACGCCTGCGCGTCCCGCGGCCTGCATGCACAAGGCCATGGTGGCGGCGTAGGTGTAGTACCGTGCCCCGACGTCCTGCACGTCGAACACCAGCACGTCGATCTGCTCGAGCTGCGCCGGGGGCGGCGACAGCGACGCGAACGTGGTGCCGTAGAGACTCACCTCGGGCAGGCCGGTGACCGGGTCGCGCCCGTCGCCGACTTGAATCATATCCTGCGCGGCGCCGCGCACGCCATGCTCTGGTCCGAAGAGCAGACGCAGGTCCACCGCCGGGTGCGCATGCAAGAGATCGACGGCGTGCGCGAGATGCCGATCCACCGTTGTTGGATTGGCCACCAGGCCCACCCGCCTCCGGCCGAGCCAGCGCGCCGGTTCATCGAGCAAGCGCTCCAGTCCAGTTCGCATGCGGGCATCTTACACGGCAGCG
>CAZTDK010001161.1:0-1798 GCA_964611965.1 uncultured Binatia bacterium (SeqCode)
GCTGGAGTCCGCCGCCATCATGCGCCCCGGATATGCAATCGAGTACGACTACGCCGATCCGACGCAACTGACGCCATCCCTGGAAACCAAGCTAGTTTGTGGCCTCTATCATGCCGGTCAGATCAACGGTACAACGGGCTACGAAGAGGCGGCAGCCCAAGGAATCATGGCCGGTATCAATGCTGCACTGCGCGTCCGCGGCGCACCGCCGGTCGTCCTCAATCGCAACCAAGCCTACATTGGCGTCCTGATCGATGACCTGGTAACCAAAGGCGTTGGCGGTGAGCCCTACCGGATGTTTACTTCGCGGGCTGAATACCGCTTACTGTTGCGCGAGGACAATGCCGACGTTCGCCTTGCCGAGGTCGGTTTGCAAGTCGGTGCCATCTCCGCGGACGCCTACGAGCGCACCCTGCGAAAGTCAACTTTGGTGCGCCAGGAGATCGAACGTTACGAGCGCACGGTACTACCCGCGTCGGCACGGGTGAATCAGCGACTCCTGAGCCTCGGCACTGCCGAGATCACCAACTCAGTGCCCCTTGCCCAGCTGCTGCGCCGGCCCGAGCTTTCTCACGAGGCAGTCGAGGGATTGATGGATGATGCCGGCGAACGCCCCCAGCTTGCGGCCGATGTCGTTGCGCAGGTTGAAATTGCACTGAAGTATTCAGGGTACGTGAAGCGCCAGCACGATGCCGTCGAACGCTTCAAGCGGCTTGAGGATACAACAATTCCCGAGGCTATCGATTACGGCGCGGTCATCGGCCTGTCGCGCGAGGCGCGGGAAAAATTGACGAACATCCGCCCCCTGTCGATGGGACAGGCGGCACGGGTCCCGGGCGTAACGCCAGCGGCGCTCTCGTTGCTTGCCATCCACATCAAACGCTATGGGGGCCGAGAGGGATAAATGCCGGTCGGGTTTTGACAGAGCGCGGCGATCACACAAGGAGCGGACCACCGCAGAGATGCCGGCCACAAGCCCGTTCGATGATCTGGCGCGCGCGGCGCTCGCCGTCCCGGTCACGCTGTCCAACGCAGCGCTCGATCAATGCCAGCGCTACGTCGAGACTCTTCTCCTATGGCGTCAGCGGCTCTCGCTGACGTCGGCGAAGACCGCGCCCTCGATCGCCCTCGATCATATCCTCGACTCCCTATACGTGCTGCCTCTTCTCAAGCCGGGGTGGCGCGTCGCCGACATCGGCAGCGGAGCGGGTTTCCCGGGAGTCCCACTGGCGATCGCTTGCCCGGAAGCTCGATTCGTTTTGCTCGAACCGCGTCGAAAGCGAGCCAACTTCCTGCGTGAGGTTGCTCGACAGGCACAACTCCTCAACGTCGAAGTCTCGGAAGTACGGGTGGAGGATCTGGCGAATACTGATTCCCCGAGCTCGTTTGATGTCGTGGTATCGCGGGCTTTCGGACCGGTGCAAGACCTCCTCACGCTGTCCGTAGACCTTCTGATGCCTGGCGGTCTCGTGATCGCGATGAAGGGCCCAAAGGGGCGTCAGGAGCTTGGCCTGCATCCAGGATTCGCGCAGCCGGAGATTGTCGAGTACAGCTTGCCGAGCGGAGCCCAGCACCTTCTACTCGTCCATCGACGGCGTTGACATCCCGCCCCCTCTCGGATGTTTCACGTGAAACACTTCACAAGCGTCCGCGACCCGTGCTACAAGTTGCGCAATCGATAGAGGGGATGTGAGGCGGTGGGGCGCATCATCTGCATTGCCAATCAAAAGGGCGGCGTCGGCAAGACAACCACGGCAGTGAATCTGGCCGCGAGTCTCAGTCTTGCTGGCCACACGAC
>CAZTDK010001162.1:0-1795 GCA_964611965.1 uncultured Binatia bacterium (SeqCode)
GTGTGCGATCCTGGCATAGCTCACCCTACTCCTACCGCTGATACTCGCCAATCGTCACCGGCGCAGGACTGACCCAGATCATTTACACAAAGGCAGGACGGGCGGTATTACCTCAACATGAACGAACCACTTCCCTTTGTCGCGGTCGTGTTCGGCGTGGTGTTCGTCTTACTCGCTGGCGTGTACGCGTTGGTACCTGCAGACGCCTTGCCTTCGTTTGTGCCGGGTTTCGATCCCGCGCTCCACACGATGCATGTCAAGCACGGTCTGGCATCGCTCTTCGTGGGCGTGGGGCTGCGGCTGTACGCCTGGTTTGCGACCCGGTCCGAGAAACGCCGATCGTGAGCAAATCGGAGATTCGAAGATCCAATCGGGTACGAGCCGTTTCTCCTCACCGTCGCGGATGATGGCTTCGACGATCTGACTCAACGCGGTGTTATACGGTGGGTGGAGGTCGACGTTCATGAATTGGGCGCCGCCGAACTCGCTGGCAACCTTGCACTTGGCGAGGGCACCTGCCGGGTCCGTTGTCGCGGCCTTGCCGGTCGTTTTTCCGGTTGGCGCGGTCGGCTTCGCTGCTGCAGCGGGCGCAGCGGCGGCCGGTGCGGCTGCAGGCGCAGCTTGAGTGGCCGACTTGCTCTTATCGACGCCACCGTGGCCGCGGCAAGCTCCACGCCCGCCTGGGGCCGTCGTCCCGTCCTCGCACGTGACCGTCGGCTTGTCTGCCACGGATGCGACGACACCCGACGCCGTTACGACCAGAACCGAGATAAGCAACCCGCGCTGAACGATCCCGACGGCGATTTCGCTCATGCCCGGCACACCGACGGAGTCCTGCGGCACCGCAACCCTCGCCCCAGCGGAGCACAAGCTACCTTATAAACAACTGCCAGCCCCGCACAGTTCTCTTCCACCTCCCCGAGCTCGTGTATTGCTCATGCCCGAAAAAGACATCCATCGTCATCTCAGAGGTCGCTGCAGACAGGTCGCCGTAGGCCCACACATTGACGCGATACCAGGCGGCATCCTTTGAGACCGTGAATAGCGCGATCCCTCCGTTGGGACTCGACTTGGCGCTTGCGTCCGCGAAGCGGAAGAACGTGCGCACCTTCGTCGTTCGCATGGTCACCGCGCCAAGAGGGACGGAGGCGCTGTACACGACACCGCTCGCATTGCTCAGGCGAACCCCGACGATCAAGTTCGTGGGATCGACGCTATGGTCGTTTTCGAAGCTGCCATGCACTTTCAATCGGTCATTCACTTGGTTGCCGGAATGGAACCGGATCCATACCGGATCGTTGCGTAGGTGTCGGGTGCAGTCATTGTGGCATTTGTCATTGTTGTTGCTGTTAGCGTCATCACATGTCTCGGAACCATTGATGATTCCATCGCCGCAGAACGTGCAGTCTGCACGGCAGGGATTGTTGTTCGGCAGCTGCAAGGTGTCCGGCGGGTCACAGGTCTCAGGCGCGGCTATGACGCCATCTCCGCACGGGGCGGTGTTCGTTGGGGTTGCCGTCGCCGTGTTTGACCGCGTATTCGTCGACTGGGGGGTCGGCGTCGGTATATTGTTGAACTGATCGTTGGTCGAAAAGCTATCAGTTCCAAAGACCTCGCTTGCCGCCGTCACCTTGAATCCAGCCGCTGCCACGCCAAACCCGGAAGCACTGTCTTGGCTCGCGACAAAGATAATCATCTGGCAGGTCGCGTCCGTGGTGCAGTTGCCTTGGAGCAGGAAGCCGTCAGGCACCGTCTGCATGGGCGGCATGGTGAATGGCATCGATCCACCACTGAC
>CAZTDK010001163.1:0-1791 GCA_964611965.1 uncultured Binatia bacterium (SeqCode)
CGAAGTGCTCGAACGACCGCGCCACGTCGCGCATCCACAGCCAGTCGGCGGCCCGGCGATGCCAGCGCGCTGCTGCCAGTGCCTCGCCGGCCTCGTTCCAATGATGTGCGAGGAGGGCGGCCTGTTCGTCGAGTTTCTCGACGTGCGCCGCCTCGATCGCCCGCGCAACTGTTGCATGCGTCCGACCCCGGCGCTCCTGGAGTTGCGAGCCCAGCGCCACCTCTTGCGTGAGCGGGTGCTTGAAGGCGTACTTGGCCACTGGATACAGCGCCTGCTCGTAGATGAATTCGGCGCTCTTGAGCGCGTGCAGCGCCTCGGCGAGCGCCGCATCGGTCAGCGCGGTGACCGATCTGAGAATCGGTTCGTGGAACGTCTTGCCGATCACCGCGGCGGTCTGCAGCACCTGTTTCTCGCGCTCCGGCAGGCGATCGATGCGCGCTGCCAGCAGCGCCTGCACGGTGCCCGGCACCTCGAGCTTGTCGATCGGCGCGACCAGGCGATAGCTGCCCTTGGTACCGACGAGCTTGCCGGACTCGATCAGGGTCTGGATCACCTCCTCCGTGAAGAAGGGATTGCCGGCCGTGCGCGCGTGGACGGCCTCCGCCAGGCCGCTGATGCTCGCATCGCTGCCGAGCAGGTCGGCGAGCAACTGGCGCAGCGCATCGGGGCCGAGCGGCTGCAGCGCCACCTGCTGGTAGTACGACTTGCGCGCCCAGTCGGCGTGATACTCGGGGCGGAAGTTGATCATGATCAGGCCGCGGTTGCCGGGGCGGGCGTCGAGCAGCGGTTCGAGGAAGGCTTCGCTGCCGCCGTCGAACCAGTGCAAATCTTCGAGGAGCGTGACGCTGGTCTCGCGCTGGCCGCGCGCCTGGATCACACCGCGGAACACGGCGAAGATCTGGCGCTGTCGTGCTTCCGGGTCCATGCGCGGCGCCGGCAGCTCGGGGTCGGGCACGCCGAGAAAGTCGAACATCAGCGGCAGCGACTCGCGGAAGCTCTCGTCCAGCAGCAGCAGCCGGCCGGCGATGCGCTCACGCGCCGTGGTGTCGCTGTCCTGCTCGCCGATGCCGAAGAAGGCGCGGCAGAGCTGGAGGATGGGAAGAAACGGAATCGCCTTGCCGTGCGACACGCCGGTGGCCTCGTACGTCATGATGCCGCTGGCGCGGCAGCGCTCGAGGAACTCGGCGCATAGGCGGCTCTTGCCGAGGCCGGCTTCGCCGACGATACCGACGATCTGCGGCTGGCCCTGCTGGGCGCGCGCCAGGGCGGATTCGAGTACCTGCATCTCTTCGGCGCGGCCGACGAAGCGCGAGAAGCCGCGGCTGCGGGAGATGTCGAGGCGCGTACGCATCTGCCCGACGCCCTGCAGCTCATAGACGCGCAGCGGCTCGGCCACGCCCTTCACCTCCATCTGGCCGAGGTCGCCGAGCTGGAAGAACCCCTCGACGAGGGCCGCGGCGTGCTCGGTTAGGTACACTTTGCCCGCCTCGGCAATCTGCTCCATACGCGCCGCAAGGCCGACGGTGTGCCCTTGAGCCGTGTAGTCCATGCGCAAGTCGTCGCCGATTCTGCCCACGATTACCTCGCCCGAGTTGATGCCCATGCGCACCGAAAAGTTGAGCCCCTGGCGCAGGCGTAGCTGATTCGCGTAGGGACGCAGCTCTTCGCTCAGATGCAACGCTGCGTAGCAGGCGCGGCGGGCATGGTCCTCGTGTGCGATCGGCGCGCCGAAGAGCGCCATGATCCCGTCGCCGGTGTACTGGTTCACCGTGCCCTCGAAGCGATGCACGC
>CAZTDK010001164.1:0-1790 GCA_964611965.1 uncultured Binatia bacterium (SeqCode)
CGGAGTTCTACCAGCTCGTACGCACCCTCGAAGCCTATCGCAATTCGATCACCGACGGCACGACGTTGATCCTCTCACCCAATAGCGAGTTCTTCCGCTACCTCAAGCAGCTGGAGCGCCCCAAAGATCGCTGATCTCCGCAGGCGCTCCAGGAGACTTCAGCGATGTGCCGAGAGGAAACGTGGCGCGACGTCGGTCGTCTCGGCGCACTGGCAGCCACGCCGAAGCATTTCTCAGAAGTAGCTGGCGTGACGTAGCGCCCCGCGCAGTGGCGGAGCTCGCAGCTCACTCGCTCTCGGCCACGCTGTCGGTCCGCCGCCGCCGCTGGCGGTGAAAGCAGAAGCATAGGAGAATGCCGGCGGAGACCCCGCCGAGGAGCGCCGGTAGTACCTGGGCGTCGAAGACAACTACCGCGGCACTGACACCCAGGATCACATTGGCAACGAGAGCCTGTGCGAAATGGGTGGGGGTCAATGGTGCACCTTATCTTTGGCAACCCGGCGTGAACGGGAGAGGCTGACCATCGCCTCA
This sequence comes from uncultured Binatia bacterium (SeqCode), assembly GCA_964611965.1. Lineage (GTDB taxonomy): Bacteria > Desulfobacterota > Binatia > HRBIN30 > HRBIN30 > CAZTDK01. The sequence continues at coordinate 532 of CAZTDK010001164.1, forward strand.
ATCTTCCTCATGACTCCTCGTTGTCTTGGTCCACAGGCTCTGCATTGACGCTAACAAGGTTCGTTCCACGCATTCCCGCGAAACGGCTGGGCTGGACCGATCACGACTGCTGTGCCGAGCTCGTGCCGTCTGCACAGCCGTAACCGTGGACATCGTGCGTCGTGCAGCGGCGGCAGCCGTCGCCGTCTCCGCACAGAGATTGCGGCGACGCATCTCCCAGAGTGTCGACCCTCGATGCTTTACGCACAGGCGACGCCGAGCGGCCCCTGGATCGCCGAGCGCCAGTGCGCAACGCAGTCCATGCGAAGCGAGGCCCCCATCAAGATGCAGGGGCGGTACGTCGCTCCGGCGGCGCAAGCGTCACGAGCCCGAGGACCGGTCGATGGAACGCTTCGTGCGTCTCGCCTGCTCACTCTGTGCAGACGCACAGGCAAGGAGGAGTCACGTGAAGAAGCTAGAAGCGATCATTTCCCCATTCAGCTTGGACGCACTTCAGGAAGCGCTGCGAAGCGTCGGCCTGGTGGGCATGACGGTCTCGGAAGTGGAAACCGACAGCGAGGGGCGGAAGATGTTCTACCGTGGTGCCGAATACTCCGTTGACCTACTCGCCAAGATCAAGATCGAGATCCTGATTGGCGATGACAAGGTCGCGGCGTGTGCGGAGGTGATCGAGCAGATGGCAGAGAGCGGCGGCCTCGACAGCGCGGACATCTTCGTGTCGACGATCGAAGACATCATCCGCATCCGGACCGGTGAGCACGGAGCGCACGCGATCTAGCAGCCTGTCGGACTTGGCAACCCCTAGCGACCAACGGGAGCGGGCCACAAAAGAGACGCCGACCGCAGGTCCTAGGACTGGCCCAAGTGCGAAGCGTTTTGTCGCGCTTCAGAACCTTCGCACCTAGCTCAACCCTTGCGGACGATACCGCGGTGCACGGTGAGGGGCACAAGCGATACGAGTCCGAAGGAATTGGGCTTCCGGCCGATGTGCGGCGCGATGTCTGGGATCCACGATTGCTGACCGTTCCAAGCGACAACGGCTTGGAGCGGAGTACTGAGTTACAAGGAGGAAGGACGACATGAGAGCTCGAAAGGGTATGATTGCGGCGCTGGTTGCGGCGGTTGTGCTGGCGGGCGGTGCGGCGCGAGCGCAGACGCTCCAGGAGCGCGTCGAAGCACTCGAGAAGAAGGTGGACACGGATGAGAAGACGCTCGCGGACAAGGCGGGGGTCAGCATTCACGCTTTGGTCGCCGTCGAC
>CAZTDK010001165.1:0-1787 GCA_964611965.1 uncultured Binatia bacterium (SeqCode)
GTTTGCGACGGCCTGCGGCTTGTGGATGAACGTCAGCGTGAAGTACGGATCGACGCCGTTTGTCGCCAGCAGCTCACCATCGTCGAAGAAGGTCCAATTGACGTCGATCTCGACATCGCCGGCGCTGCCGCTCACGACGCTGCTGACACCCTGCGCCCCGGCGATCATGTCCACATCACCGAGTGTGTAGTACGGCGCCGCATCGAAATTTCCGTGCTGGTAGCTGAACAGATTCTTCGGCCAGACCAGAACCCGATACCCGTGCTCCGCCATCGCCCGCGCCATTCCGGTCCCCGCCTGGCCCTCCTGGGCGAAGACCGTCGTCGAAAGCGGGACTCCAAGTCGATCGAACGTCTCGCGAGTGCGCGCCTGAGAACGTTCCCAGTCCTCCCGTGGAAACGCGAGAAAAAGTTGATCCGAGTATTGGAAGCTCACGACCTCGGCTTGCCCGGAGACGGCGAGGCTCCGCAGCTTGTCGAGAACGGCCGGGTGTCGCGCGGCGAGAACATCCAGAAAGTAGCCTTGGAGCTCGAGGTCGACCCCCCAGGTCGGATGCGCAAGGTAGAGATCCAAAATAGGCTCGAAGCTTTGGGTGATGATCCCGTCTTCAACCCCGATGTCGCTGATCTCCCAGCTCTTTATCTCGGGCGAGCCGGGTGGGAGAAATTGGGCGAAGCCTTCGAGCCCACCCGCAACGTACTGGATATTGAAGTGAAACATGGAAAGGGCGTAGCGGTGGGGCTCCGCCGCGCCAGCCTGCCCGAGTGTCAGGAGCAGAATAACGAGAACCGCTGGAAGGGCACGCGCAATCCTATGGCCGCGAGACGACATGGATAGTTACCGCCGGCAATCCGCCGTGGAATTCTCGATCAGCCAGTGGACACACGTCATTGAATTTTGAACCCCCGGAGCGGACCCTATATACGGCCCCGACAAAACATTCGTCAAGCGTCCTACAACCGCTCACAGTTGCACCGATGCTGTTCCGCGCGGACGTTGGGGAACTGAAAAGCGTGCGCAACTTTTCCGGCACCGCGACGTTTGAGGAACCAAGGATATACGCATGAAAAAGGTCGCGCGGCGACGCCAGAGGCCGCTTGCTCTGTTCGGGCTCATTTTGTTCGGATCCATATTGGCGGGGTGTGCGACCCTGCCGTCTGGTCCGAGCGTGATGGTGCTGCCGGGGAACGGGAAGGATTTCGACTCGTTCCGGTATGACGATGGCGTGTGCCGTCAGTGGGCGGACCAGCAACTCGGAACCACGCCCCAGCAGGCAGCCAATAATGCGGCGGTGGGGAGTGCGATCGTGGGGACAGTCCTGGGAGCCGCCGGAGGTGCAGCGATCGGAGCGGCCTATGGGAACCCGGCGATGGGCGCAGCGGTCGGTTCGGGTGTCGGCCTGCTCGGCGGGTCCGCGGCGGGCGCCAATCAAGCAGCCGGTGCGCAGTACGCATTGCAGCGCCGCTACGACTCCGCATACATGCAATGCATGTATGCCAAGGGCAATCAGATTCCCCTGCCCGCCAGCGCGTATCATCCGCCGGGCGGGCAACGGCAACGGGTGAGTGCACCACCGCCACCACCACCTCCTCCCGGTATCCCGGCTCCACCGGCCGGCAGCCCTCCACCGCCTCCACCGGTCTCGTAGACCCGCGGCCGGCGCCTTTTCTCTGGCCCGCTCCCGCTGGTCGCTGCACACTTCCAGGTCCGACAGGCTGCTAGCGGAACGACAACCAGGAAGCCGGAAACAGGAAACGGAAAACGCGCAAATGGGGATGCACGGTGCA
>CAZTDK010001166.1:0-1784 GCA_964611965.1 uncultured Binatia bacterium (SeqCode)
TGACGGTCAGCGCCGCGAGGTAGCCCGTTGATCGCAACGGTTGCCGCACCTGCGAGATCGCAGCCGTCACGCCGAGGGGCGACGCTAGATCCATGGCTGCGAGCCTGTCTCGACGATACTCAGCGCCGGCATCGCGTGACGGACATGCCGCTGTAGCAGGGCTGTGGGGTTCCGGCGGCGTCATGTCACGCGGCTCGCGAAGATCTGCAACCGTGTCGGTGTGCCCGGCAACGGCCGCAGCGATGCCAGCAGGGCATCGGCGCCCGCCGACGCGCCCAATTCGGTCTGCAAGCGAGCCAACGCAATGCGCCGTGCGTCGGGGGGGGCCGACAGCGTCACCTCCTGGCTTTCCAGCTCCACAAAGCCCAGCGTCGCCAGCATGCCGAGGAGTGCGGCGCGTTCTCCCGCAGGCAGAAGGCGGCACTGCAAGGCGAAGTGCCCACCATAGCGCAGCACCCGAAACGCCTCGCGCGCGATGGCGGGCAGTGCCGGCTCGTCATCGACGTCGAGCATCCACACGTGCGTGAACACACGATCGCGCAACGGCAGCTGCTCCAGACGACCGACCTGAAAGCGAACCTGCGGGTCCATGTGCGCGCGCCGGTTCAGCATCATCGCCGCCCGCACGGTTGAAAGGCTCGGGTCAACACCCACGATCGAACACCCGGTGCGTGCCGCCAGCCAACGGGCACGGCCGCCGAGCCCGCTGCCGATATCGAGCGCGAACTCGTACTTCCGAAAGATGCCGCGCGCTGAGAGACTGTCGAAGATACGCAAATCGTACGGCGCAGCGCTGTCCAGGTAGAAATAGGGCGCGCCGCGCGGAAGCGGCATGGAACGCGCCAGGCGGCGGGTCGCTTCGACAATGGCCTCCGCTAGCTTGTGCTCAGCGACCTGCACAGCTGTTTCGCCCTGCACTTCCCCGCGGGCCGCTACTCCCCGCCAAATCTCAGCGCCGTTTCGGCATCAGGACCGTGTAATCGAGATCGAGCACCACGTTGGGGTGATATTGCTCGCGGCCGCTCTTCGCGTCCTTCACCTTGAGTGCGATGGGCTCTTGATTCGGGTCGACATTTTTGATGCCAACGAGCCGCAGGCGCACGGCGGCCGCATCGGTACGGCCGAGATCGATCTTCTGCAGGACGTCTGTCCACGCATAGAGCGTGTCACCGGCGACGGTCGGGTTGGCATGGCTGCCGGCATTGAATGCCATGACCCGCAAGGCATTCTCCAGTCCATCATTGGAAATGGCGTGCACGGTCGAGATGACGTGTCCACCGTAGATGATACGATGCCCGAGGCGTGACTTCTCCTGGAGCTGATGGTTGAAGTGCACGCGCGCGGTGTTCTGGTACAGACGCGTGGCCATTTGATGCTCAGCGTCCTCCATCGTAATGCCCTGCGGATGGACGATCCGCTCGCCGACCTCGTAATCTTCCCAAAAGGCATTGCTGCCGGTTGCCACCGTGTCGAACTTCGACAGATCAAGCTCCGCTGGAACGGCGAGGTGCTCGGCACTGACCTGTGCCGGTAGGTCGGGAGCGTCATTGGCGCCAGTGGCCGTCTGCGGGGCGCGCTTGTTCACCATGGCCCAGCGGTAAAATTGCAGCACGATCTCGTCGCGCTGATTGAAGCCCTTGGTGTGCACCCAGACGATGCCGACGTCACCGCGGGACGTCTCGCGCTTGCCAAGCACGGCGGTCTCTGCACGCAGGGTGTCGGCGGTATACACGGGGCGCACGAAGCGATCTTCGGCATAGCAGAGGTTTGCCGGCGAGTTCAGC
>CAZTDK010001167.1:0-1783 GCA_964611965.1 uncultured Binatia bacterium (SeqCode)
CGATCTCAGGGACCGGCAAGACCGCCGCGTTCATGATTCCCGTGATCGAGCGCCTGCGCGCCGGTGACCGCCGGGGCAGCGCCTTGGTCCTCGCCCCCACGCGCGAGCTCGCAGAGCAGATCTACCTGTGGGCCCAGCGCCTGGGTCGCGACCTGCACAGTACGGTTGTCGTTGGCGGCATGGCCTTTGGTCCCCAAGTCACCGCCTTGCGCCGTCATCCCTCCATCATCGTGGCGACACCAGGACGCTTGGTGGATCATCTCGAACGCGGCACGCTGGCGCTCGGCGCCGTCCGCATCCTCGTGCTCGACGAAGCCGATCGCATGCTCGACATGGGGTTCAAACCGCAACTGGATCGCATCATGCAGAGCGTCCCCGCGGCGCGACAGACGCTGCTGTTCTCGGCGACGCTCCCCCCGGATCTCGGTACCTTGACACGCGTGCACTTGCACGAGCCGGTGCGGGTCGACGTCGGCCAGCGGGCCGTGCCTCCGAGCCGCACCACCCAGGACGTGTATATGGTCGACGGCGTGAACAAAACGCCCCTGCTGCTCTCGGTGATCGAAGGGACCTCCGGAAACATGCTGGTGTTCGCGCGCACCAAGCATCGGACCGATCGCGTCGCCCGTTCGGTTCGCAACGCCGGGCACAGCGTGCAGTGCCTGCATTCCGATCGCTCACAATCGCAGCGGCGCGAAGCGCTGGAAGGATTCCGCGGCGGCCGTTACCGCATCTTGATCGCGACGGACATCGCCGCTCGCGGCATCGACGTGACCGGAATTCAGCGCGTGATCAACTACGATCTGCCGCACACGGTCGAGGATTACGTGCATCGCGTCGGGCGCACCGCGCGTGCCGGTGCCGCGGGCCACGCGTCGAGCTTCGCCGCACCGGAAGAGCACGCACAACTGCACGCCATCGAACGGCATATCGGCAGCCGGCTGCCGCGACAGAGTCATGCGGCCAGTAGCGCCATACGCACCGCGACAACGTCTCACGCGAAGGAGATGCACCATGAGCAAAGAACCCGTTACACACCGCTTCGGGCCCGAACACTGGGTCACAATCCGCGATACCGGCGAGCACGTCAAGATTGAGGCGTGGTCGGCCATCGCCGCCGCGTACCGGGTACGCTCGCGCAAGCGCGGGGTCTTGTTCGCGGCGGACGACGAGCTCGACGAGGTCCTGGTGCACCCCGAGGTTGGTCTCGGCAAGCACTGGACGCGTTGTGTAGCCGTGGGCTGTGGGGCACCGCTTACTCCGGAGTTGGCTCTGTGCCCGAAGTGTCAAGCACCCACCTGCGCCTGCGGCCGCTGCCGCTGCGTCCGTACCCCCACCGCCGCCACACGCGCTAGGACGGTTCGCAAGAAGGCGGCGCCCAAGGCACGGTGAGTCTTTGCGCGTCTTCCTGATTCACATTCGCGACCCGCAATTCTATGCGTTGCCGGCGGCCACCCGTGCCCGCAACGGCAACATTCGGGTCATGGGATTTCCACCGATCGGCATCATGTCCCTCTCGTCCGTGCTCAAACGGGCCGGGCACGAGTGCGTCATGTTCGACCAGGCCAATCCGGAAACGCCGAACGCTGCCATTATCGACGAGATCCGTCGCCAGAAGCCGGATTTGGTTGGACTCAGCTTCCTGAGCACCACCAGCTACCCGTACGCCAAAGTTCTCGCGCGCCAGATCCGCGCCGCCGACGCGAGCGTCAAGCTCGCGTTCGGCGGCGTGTTCGCCACGCTCAACGCGCAACTCGTCAAACTGCAGTGCCCAGAGGTGAAC
>CAZTDK010001168.1:0-1782 GCA_964611965.1 uncultured Binatia bacterium (SeqCode)
GCCCACCCAGTCGACGTGCTGCTCGATCGATACTGCCATGTTCGACATTACCGAGGGGCTCCCCGGTCCCGTGATCAAGAACAAGTTCGGGAAGTCCGTTGTCATCAGACCCAGGTACGTTTTGGGGCCGTCATTCCACTTGTCGGCGAGCGCCAGCCCGTCTCGTCCTTTGATGTCGACGGCGACGATCGCGCCGGTCATCGCGTCGAACCCCGTGGCGAACACGATGGCGTCGAGCGCGAAGGATCTCGACGCCGTGTCGATGCCCGTCTCTGTGATGGTCTTGATCGGGTCCTTACGCAGATCGACCAGGCGGACGTGGGGCAGGTTGAAGGTCTCAAAGTAGCCGCTGTCGAGGCACGGGCGTTTGGTGCCGTAGAAGTGGTCCTTTGGACAAAGTGCGTCCGCCGTCTCCGGATCGTGGACGATCGCACGGATCTTGCCGCGCAGGAATTCGCCCACCGTCTCGTTGGCTTCGGGATTCGCGCCGATGTCGGCGAAGGCATTGCCGAGGGCGAGGAGGTCGCCGGCCGCATAGGCGGCCTCGTACGCGGCCAGACGCTGCGCTGCGGAGACGCGGAGCGCTTGCATCAGCGTGGGCTCCACGGGCACCCCGGCGCGCGACCATTTGGCCGCGTGCCGATACGCGGCGGGATCGGTCGCAAACGCGGCTTTCTTCTCGGCGGCTATCGGTCCGTTGTAAGCCGGTCTGGAGAAGTTCGGCGTGCGCTGGAACACCGTGAGCTCCGCCGCCTGCCGGGCGATGATCGGAATCGATTGGATGGCCGACGATCCCGTGCCGATGACGCCCACGCGCTTTCCGGAGAAGTCGACGCCGGCGTGGGGCCAGCGGCCGGTATAGTACGACGCACCACGGAAGCGCTTGACCCCCTCGACGTCCGGCGTCTTGGGGAGGGACAGGCACCCGGTAGCCATCGCGTAGAAGCGACAGGTGATCGCGTCGCCGTTGTTGGTGCGCACGCGCCACAGTGACGCGTTGTCATCCCAGGTGGCAGACTCGACTCGCGTTGAAAATTGGATATCGCGGCGCAAGTCATGCTTGTCGGCGACGTAGCCCAGGTAGCGGAGGATCTCGGGCTGCGTCGCATAGCGTTCCGACCACTGCCATTCCTTTTCGATCTCGGGATCGAAGCTGTACGAGTAGTCGATGCTCTCGATGTCGCAGCGGGCACCCGGGTAGCGGTTCCAGTACCAGGTGCCGCCGACGTCGTCGGCGCTCTCGATCACCTTTGTCGAGAACCCCAGGCTTCGCAAGCGGTAGAGGAGGTAGAGTCCGGCGAAGCCGGCACCCACGACGACGACGTCGACGTCTGGAGTGTCCAGCCGCCGTCGCGCAATCGAGTCTGGATGTGTGGTCGGCGTCATTTCGTATGTCCGTATCCGATTGGATGTTGTGGACTGCCAAGTCCGACAGCTGCTGACAACCTATCGGACTTGGCAACAAAAGGCGACCCAAACGGCTGTCTTCCAGACTCAAGCTATTGCTGGTCGCCGGTAAACCCACGGATGGACACCCACAAACGAGAGGCTCAGGCGCTTGGAGCGTGGGTGTCCTTGATCTGCATTCTTCTTAGATGAGGGCGGAGGTCTTGAGGTGTTCACCGGCGCCAACCGCGCCGGCCTTTTGATGGTCCACCGTTCGGTATCGTACAAAGCGTTAGAGAATCGCCAGGCAGTTCGTCGCTGATGTTCGCTGAGGGATGTTACATGGCGTCGATCACTCGCTGGCGGCGGTCGCGATAATTGAGCGGCCGCAGATCG
>CAZTDK010001169.1:0-1773 GCA_964611965.1 uncultured Binatia bacterium (SeqCode)
AGTCCGAGAGGCGGTACCCTGTTTCAGCGAACCGCTGATTCTGGTAGCCAGGGGGCTAAGTCAATGAAGCACGCTGGCACACAGGCCCTGGACTCGTTGGAGCCGTTGCTCGCGGCCGTGCGCCAGATTCCAGGCTTGCGGGAGAAGACGCGAGGAACGTTCTATCAACGCTCGTCGGCGTTCCTGCACTTCCACGAAGATCCGGCAGGGTTCTTCGGTGATCTAAAGGTCGCCAGCGAGTTGCAACGATTCCCGGTCAACACCCGCAAAGAGCGCCAGGCGTTCATGGCCGCCGCCCGCGCCGCCATCGCATCCACTTCAAGCCCGCAAGCCCCCACGCCCACAAGCCGCTTCTTAAGAGAGGTAGACCCATGCCGACATTGTTCACCCGTATCATCAACGGCGAGATCCCCGGACGGTTCGTCTGGAAGGACGAACGCTGCGTTGCGTTCCTTACCATCAATCCTTTGCGTCCGGGGCATACCCTCGTCGTCTCGCGCGCCGAGGTTGACCACTGGCTCGACCTCGATCCGGACCTAGCCGCGCATCTGATGCGCGTGGCGCAGATCATTTGCAAGGCGCAGCAGCAAGCGTTCAAGCCGGTGAAGGTCGGGTTGATGATCGCCGGCCTCGAGGTACCGCACGTGCACCTGCACGTCGTGCCCATCAGCGGCCTCGGCGATCTCAACTTCGCCAACCAGGACTTGCATGCAAAGCCCGATGACTTGGACCGTGCCGCCGCGGCGTTACGCACGTCATTGCGGGCGCTCGGACACCGCGAAGTAGCGGACTGAAACCTGCGGTCGGGGGCCTGCGGACGGCATATTTCCTATGGTCCGCTCCCCCTTCGGGGAGCCTCAGGGCAGGATTGGTCGCTAGGCGCGCCCGAGCGGGACACGGGGGATGCTACTGTCCTGCGTCAGAGGTTCGCCCAATCGTTCACAGCCCTCACCCCGACCCATTGCCCCAAGCTTGTTCGATTGACGCTGCACGACGGGGCGGGCATAGAGTGGCGCGGCCTCGCCCAGACCATACTGGTCCACGAGCGCCACCGTTGCCGAAGGTTCACAAAGGAGACCGCATGCGCTTAGGTTTGATGGTCGGTTACTGGATGTTTGGCCCTGAGGATCCGATCGATCTCGTGCTCGAGGCCGAGCGGCTGGGCTACGACTCGATGTGGACGGCGGAGGCGTATGGCTCCGACGCCATTTCATTGTTGTGCTGGCTCGGGGCACGCACCACGAAGATCAAGCTCGGCACCGGCATCCTGCAAATATCGGCGCGCACGCCCGCGTGCGTGGCCATGACGGCGGCGACGATCGATCATCTTTCGGGCGGTCGGCTCATCCTTGGGGTTGGCGTGTCGGGCCCACAGGTGGTCGAAGGCTGGTACGGCCAACCCTTCCCCAAACCAATGGGCCGCGCCCGTGAGTTCATCGCGTTGGTGCGCACCATGCTCAAGCGCGAGGCGCCGGTGACGTTTTCCGGCGCGCATTACCAACTGCCCTACCCGGGTGGCGCCGGGCTCGGCAAACCGCTCAAGCTCATCATGAAGCCGCGCCGCGCCGACATTCCGATTTACCTGGCGGCCGAAGGTCCGCAGAACGTGGCGATGGCGACGGAAATCGCCGACGGCTGGCTTCCCCTCTACTACTCGCCCTACCGCCCCGAGGTGTATGCCGAATCATTGCGCGGTATGCGGGCGGGCTTCGACATCGCCTGCCCGGTGACCGTGAACGTACACCAGGACCTCGAGCAGGCGTTGGCGCCGGT
>CAZTDK010001170.1:0-1770 GCA_964611965.1 uncultured Binatia bacterium (SeqCode)
ACGAGAACGCCCTGCAGGGGTCGTACTTCTTCCAGCACCTCACCGAGGAGGTGGTGCGCCGTCACCTGACGGTGTAAGAGGGCGGCGTGAATGGCGCATTGCGGGTCCGCGTTGGCGTGCATGATGGCAAGAGTCACGTGGCGGAAAGTTACGCCCACGCGCCGTATCACTATCTCCCACTCATCCCACGCGACCGAGACTTCCCGTTACTGACCATCGTGAACTCTTCGGGCGGAATACTGGGCGGGGACGAGCTCGATGCGCGCATCGAGCTCGACGCGCACGCGGGCGTGATGCTCCGACAGCAGGCCGCCACCAAAGTGTATCGCAGCATCGCGGGCCCGGCCCGCAGCTTCTGTCACTTCGTGCTCGGCGAGGGTGCCTGGCTCGACTATTTCCCTGACGAGATCATTCCCTTCGCGGGCAGTGCGTATGCGCAAACGACGCGCGTCGAGCTGGCACCCGATGCCGGCATGTTGTTGGGTGAGCTGGTCACCGCCGGCCGCCTGGCGCGCGGCGAACGCTTTGCGTTCACACGCCTGACGCTCGACGTGCAGTGTGCCGCTGGCGATGCACTGCTGCTGCGCGACCGGGCCGATCTCGAGCCGGCTCGCCAGCAGCTCGAGAACCCCGCCATGCTTGGCGACGCGACGTTGTGGGGAGCGTTCTACCTGCTTACGACGGCGCCGGTGGACGCGACACTGGCCGACGACATCGACGAGATTCTCGGCGCGGCGACCGACGGCTGGGGCGGCGCGAGTTTGGCGCCATCCGGAATCGTCGGTCGCGTCGTGGGCACCTCGCTGGATGCCGTCCGCACCGCGTTCCAGCTTGCCCGGACCTGCGTGCTCGATCGATTTCCCGTGGGAGGACGAGGATGAAGCTGACACCGCACGAGCAAGAGAAGCTCCTGGTCTACGTCGCCGCCTTGCTGGCACGTGAGCGACGCGCGCGCGGCGTCAAGCTGAATCATCCCGAGGCGGTGGCGCTGATCACGGCGGCAATTTTCGAAGGGGCGCGCGACGGTAAACCGGTTGCCACGCTCATGGCTGAAGGCGCGACCATCCTGAAACGGAGCGAGGTCATGGAAGGTGTGCCGGAAATGATCGACGAAATCCAAGTCGAGGCGACCTTTCCTGACGGCACGAAGCTGGTGACCGTGCACAACCCGATTCGGTGAGCCGAACGATGCGAACACCCAAGAAACCGAAGAAGACCATCGCCAAGAAACCATCCAAGGGGCGCGCCGCGCGTAAGGCCAGCCCGAAGCCGGCGGCGCCCGCAGTTGCCAAGATTCCCGGCGAGTACTTCCTGCGTGACGAGCCGATCACCGCCAACGTCGGACGGAGAACGCTGGACCTCGCCGTCGCCAATTCCGGTGACCGCCCGATTCAGGTGGGATCACATTTTCACTTCTTCGAGGTGAACCGTGCGCTCATCTTCGATCGCCAGCGCGCCTACGGCATGCGGCTTAACATTCCCGCCGGCACCGCGACGCGTTTTGAACCCGGACAGCGACGAACGGTCTCGTTGGTTGCGCTCGGCGGCCGGCGCGAGGTGTGGGGCCTGAACGGCCTCGTCAACGGAGCGTTGCAATCATGAGCCTCACCATTTCGCGTGGCACCTATGCCTCCATGTATGGTCCGACGGTTGGCGATCGTGTCAGACTCGCGGACACCGAGCTGATCATCGAGGTCGAGCGCGACCTCACGCTGTACGGCGAGGAGGTGAAATTCGGCGGCGGCAAGGTGATCCGCGACGGCATGGGCC
>CAZTDK010001171.1:0-1767 GCA_964611965.1 uncultured Binatia bacterium (SeqCode)
TGAGAAGTCGATTGAGTGAGCAAGACGTGGACCGGATGGGTTGGGAGGAGAATCGTTTCGAAAGAGCCGGATGGCTGTCGTGCTCGGAAGACGCCTGCGTGCTTCACTGACATGCGGCCTCGAGTCAGTCGCCATAGAATCCCCTCGACGCGGTGGCGGCTTCGAGAATCCACGTGGCCAGTGCTCTCAGTGTTGGGGAACACCCTCCGCCAGCAGAAGGCCCGGCGACCACACACGCTTGTCATGGGACTTGCAGCCCGGAAGGAAACCTCTCGGCGAGGAGGATGCCATGAAAAACGGGGAGGAGACCCGAACACCGTCCAGGGAGTTGGCGACCTGGTTGGGACCGCTGGTCGATTCGATCGACGCGTCGGTCAAGGCGCACCTCCATGAGGAGCCGTTTCAACGCGATGCCGAAACCGTCCGGCGTACGTTGCCGCTCATCGAAGCGGTCAATCGCTACTTCGGCGCTGAGGTGCGTGGCTGGGAGAACGTACCCAGGCAGGGGCCGATGCTCATTGTCGGCAACCACTCGGGCGGGGCGCAGACAATGGACACGGCCCCACTGCTCCAGCGGTGGGTCGAAGAGCGCGGTCCCGAGAGCCCTCTCTACATGCTGGGGTATGATTTGCTCTTCGCGGTCCCGTTCATCGGCCCGTGGTGGCGCAAGTTGGGGCTGCTGCGCGCCGATCGGGCGCTGGCGCGAACGGCGCTGGAAGCCGGCGCCGCGGCCGCCGTTTTTCCCGGCGGCGACTACGAAGTGTTTCGTCCCTGGAGCGAACGGAATCGCATCGACTTCGGCGGGCGCATGGGATTCATCGAATTGGCCGTGGCCACCGGCGTACCGGTCGTACCGATGACCATTCACGGAGCGCATCAGTCGACCATCGTCCTGACCCGCGGCCGCGAGCTGGCACAGTGGATGGGTCTGGAGCGCTTGCACATTAAAGTATTCCCCTTCATTTGGAACATTCCGCTGGGCGTGACACCAGCATTTGTCCCGTCGCTGCAGCTGCCGGCGAAAGTCACCGTGCAGTTCTCCAAACCCATGGCGTGGGCGCATATCGAGCGTAGGCAGGCGAAGAACCTGCGGGTGGTGCGGAGATGCTACGACGAGATCACCGGCACCATGCAGCAGACGCTCGACGCGCTGGCGCGCGAGCATCCGCATCCTGTGTTGACCCGGCTCAGCGAGTTGCGCCCCGCTCAGGTCGTACGCCATCTGTTCAGCGCCGCGCAAGGGCAGGTCGCACAGGGGGAACCTGCGGCTCCGTCGCGTCGTGACGCATCCCGCCACTCGCAGGGGCAAGCGATTCCGCCATCACGTCGGCACAGACCCCTGCTGCGTCCCTCCGTGCCGATCCAGACGGATGCGCCTGACCTCGGCGTCGAGCCGGGCGGCCCGGAACGTGTCAATGGCACCCGCGCGATTCAACGGCCGCCGGCGGCAGGCGGGGCACACGGTCCCGTGCTGCCGCGCTGACCGCCCGTTGAGCGGTCTGCCACGCAGGCAGGGACGGCTGCGCCACCGGATACCAGGCCGCCCCAAGGGCAGTGGCGCGGGCGTCCCTGCCTGCGTGGCAAAGCGCGCCCCGCTGATTGTCCGGCAGGCCCTTGCACCCGTCCGCTGCTGGAGTAGTCTCAGCGTACTGCTGCGCGCAACCATTTTCGGCAACGCACACCAAGGAGATCCGCCATGGCTGGATACGCCTACGACCGTCTCACGTTTCTCGACAATTCCTTCCTGATCATGGAGCACGAGAACAC
>CAZTDK010001172.1:0-1766 GCA_964611965.1 uncultured Binatia bacterium (SeqCode)
AAAAAGCCGCCCGAGCTATCGCCGTTGCCACCTGCCTCGCGCAGGACTCGCCTGGGCTACCCCCAGTCGGAAACGACGTGACTTCCATAAGCCAGCGGTCGCCCGCGCATGCGACCACACGTCCCCTCCGAGTGGCCTTCCATTGACGGTGCGCCGACAAATATGCACGGGAGCCGTCCAAATTCCTGGTGCTATGCCGTCTCGCATCCTCGAAAACAGTTTTACTATGTCTGGCATCATGATTGCTGCCCAGCCTTGCCCAGTGGAGGAGGATGGAATGGCGCGAGTACGACCAATAACGACGGATACGAAGCCCCGGGCGCTTGAGTCCGAGGAACTGCTCTTGATGGCGGTGCTGGAACAAGCGGTCGCCGATCTCGATCACCCTTGCCCTGCAGTGCGTGCGGATGCTGATGCCTATGTCTTCTCCTACGATCCTGACTACACCATCTTCAGCTTCGACTCAGTATGCGCATACTTCAAGCTCTCGCCCGAGGCGGTTCGGCAAGCGCTAAGGGCACGCCAAGCGCAGGGCGGCCGGCGCGGCCGCGCACGCGTTGTGGATCTGCGAACGGCCGCGTGAGGGAACGGCACCGCCTGCCGCGCGCGCGCGGCGGTTGGGGGGGCGGTACGGGATGTCCGACGCTCCCTCGTCAGGCGGTCGTGCTGTGTTGCCAGGCGGCTGCTACGCGGGTCGTCAAATCGTCGATCGATCCCGTGTTTTCGATGACGACGTCGGCAAAACGCCGCCGTTCCGTATCGTTCAGCTGGGCCGCGATCCGCTTGTCAATTTCCTCGGCAGAGATGCGCCGTTGCACCTTCAGGCGGTCGACGACCGCCTGTTTGGCAGCGGTGACAAGCCACACCTCATCGACGAGCGAAACCCAATTGGCTTCGATGAGTACCGCGGCCTCGACGACGATGGGACACACGGATCCCCTGCTCCGCTGCGCCGCGATGCGACGTTCGATTTCGTCGGCGATCAGTGGATGGACAATCGCATTGAGGTGCTTCAGCGCTTCGGGATTCGCGAAGACGATCGTTCCGAGGCGCTTCCGATCAATCACCTCATCCGGTCCAAGGATGTCACGCCCAAACGCTTCGAGCAGACGCTGCCACCCCTCGCTATGCGGCAAATACACCTCATGGCCAACGGTGTCGGCATGAATGACCACCGCACCAAGCGCTTCCAGCATCTTGGCCACGGTGCTCTTGCCGGAGCCAATGCCGCCGGTTAGCCCGATCGTTTTTGCGGACCATCGGGGCATTTCAACAACCACAGGCCGCGCGGAAAGTGCGGCCGTTCGTCGAATTCAGTGCTACGCCCTGCTGAGACTCAGCCAACTGCGGCCAGATGGTCCTCACCGCCGGGCGTGCGCTTATCCCGGGCCGGTTGGCGTCCCAGCATGATCGTTCGCCGCCGCCATTCCTGGACGCCGCGGCGTAGATAGGCAGGGTTGATGTCGAGGGTTTCGCAGATGTTCTCGAACGAGAAATACCAGTCGCTATCTCCACAGGAAACCCACGTCTCCGCGTCGGCAAACAGCTGACGACCATGGCCGTCCTTGGCGAAGGCGTATTTCTGATAGCAGTCGAGTGCATCTTGGAGGACGGCCAGCATCAACCGCTTCTCACCACGCACAGCCGAGCCGCCTCGGAAGGCCGCATAGAACTGTGCTGGTAACAAGGCGTCCGGTTCAAACAAGCCGAAGGGTCGATCGGTCATAAGCACCCCCCACAACATCCCAAATATACAGCCGCCATCC
>CAZTDK010001173.1:0-1760 GCA_964611965.1 uncultured Binatia bacterium (SeqCode)
GTGCAGCGCCTGCGTGCCTGGGAGCAGAACCGCACCGGGCATCCGGGCATCGAGGACTATATGGCCGTCGAATTGGAGTTCGCTGACGGCATGCGCGCGCAACTGGTCAACGTCTGGCACAACATGATCCAGCGGCTGTCCAATCGGCGCCTGGAAATCTTTTGCGAGGGGGCGTACATCGCCAGTGACGCCGACATGAGCGGCGAGATCAGTTGCCAGTTTGGTGACGGGTCCGAGGAACGGCTGCCGGAGGACGAGGTTCTGCGCCGTTTCATCAGCATGCAGCCCGACATTCCCGAAGCGTTACGGAGCTGTTCCGGCATCGCGTATCTGATGCAGGATCTTGCCTTCGTCGAAGCGTTGCTGGCCGGTGGCACCGCGGCTCCGAACATGCGCGTCGGTCTTGCGGCGCAGCGTCTTGCCGCCGCAGCGTATCATGCGGCGCGGACCGGCGGAGAAGTCGAGGTGGCGACATTTCTTGCAGAGGGCGAGCACGCAACGCAGTGACGAGTGACCAGTGACGAGTGACAAGCGCAGGATGACGACGGCCCCGGCTGATGCTGGTGCTCAAGTTGTCCCGCGTCACCGGCCACTCGGCACTCCTGCAGACGAGAGGTGAGCGGTGGCAGCCTTGACATCCTACGAGAACAAGACGGCGCTCATCACCGGCGCCTCCAGCGGGATGGGCCGCCTGCTGGCGCTCCGTTTCGCTCGCGCTGGCGCCCGCGTCGCTTTGGTGGCGCGGCGTGAGTCGGAGTTGACGCAGCTGGCACGCGAGATCGAGCAATCCGGCGGGACGGCGTTGGTGCTGCCGTGCGACGTCGGGAATCGCACCGAGGTATTCGCTGCGGCCGAAAAGGCCCTGGCGGCATTCGGTGCCGTCGACATTCTGGTCAACAATGCCGGCTACGGACACCATCGGCGCTTCATCGATTGGGATCTCGATGACATGGAACGCATGATGCGTGTCAATTATCTGGGCACGCTGTACTGGACGAAAGCGCTGCTGCCAAGCATGGTCGAGCGCCGCAGTGGCTGGCTGGTGTTCGTGGCCTCGGTGGCCGGGAGACTTGGTGTGCCCGAGGAGAGCGCGTACGCGGCATCGAAGTTCGCCCAGGTCGGGCTGGCGGAAGCGCTGGCGATAGAGCTTGAGGATGCCGGTATTCACGTGCTCACCGTCTGTCCGGGCACCATCAATACCCCGTTCTTTGATACCGAAGCGTTGGAGCGCATGCCGCCGGTGGCGAAGCGCATGATGATCCAGCCGGAGCAGGTGATCGACGCGATCATCACCGCGTTGGCGCGCGGCAAACACGAGATCACCGTGCCGCGCTTCATTGCCATGGGCTATCTGGTCCGCCTGCTGGCACCGGAGCTCATGCGCCGCAACACCAAGCGCACTACGATCGACGCCGTGGCGAAACGGCGCGCCGTGCCGTGACGGGCCTGCGGCCGGCGGCCCTGCGGGCGGCCTCTCTTCCAATGGTCCGCTCCCCGTTGGGTCGCTGCACACTTCCAAGTCCGACAGGTTGTCAGCCGCGTACCAGTTGCGGACAGGTCAAATTCTTGCGATCGCCAGCGCCTAGCGACCAACGGGAGCGGTCCATAGAAAAGACGCCGGGCGCAGCCCCCGCTTGACCGAATCGGCCGAGTCGGTCAGAAGGGGTGCCACCATGTCACGAGCAACCGCGAGCACCCTCACGGTCATCCGTGTGCCGCGCGGGCAACCGGCACCGGACGCAGGGCAGCTCGGCGCTGCC
>CAZTDK010001174.1:0-1758 GCA_964611965.1 uncultured Binatia bacterium (SeqCode)
GCCGCTGTGGTGGTAGATCGGCGTCGTCGACGACAGCGTCTGCAGCGCCTTCCAGAAGAGTGTCACGTGCTCGGGCCCCGTGAGCGTGCCCGTCGGCGTGGGCCGCGCCGTGCTCGTGTTAACCACGGTTGGGGTCGAGGTCGGCGTGTTGGTTGGTGTCCGCGTCAGTGTCGGCGTGCGCGTCGCTGTCAGGGTGGGAGTTAAGGTTGGACCCCCGGGAGTAATCGTCACCGATGGCGTGGATGTGATCGATGGCGTATTCGTTGGCGTCGCTGTCAGCGTACTCGTTGGTGAGTTGGTTGGCGTGTTTGTGGGGACGCTGGTTGCCGTATTGGTCGGCGTTTGCGTCGGCGTCGTCGTTGGCGTCGGGGTGTCGGTCGGTGTGGACGTCGCCGTGGGTGTCTCGGTTGGCGTATTGGTCGGCGTCTGTGTTGGGGAATCTGTCACCGTCGGCGTCGGTGTCGTTGTGGGGGTATCCGTCGCCGTATTGGTTGGCGTCGGCGTGGAGGTCGCCGTTTGTGTTGGCGTGCTGGTGGGCAGTGCCGTAGGCGTGTCGGTCGGTGTAGGGGTGGCCGTACCGGTTGGCGTGGTCGTCGCTGTCGCTGTTGGTGTCTGCGTGCCCGTTGGTGTGCTCGCCGGGCTATTGGTTGGCGTTGGTGTACTCTCGGCCAACGTGATTGCCCCCGATTGCGCCGCCATCGGATGCAGACCGTTGTCGCACCGGGTGTCGGGGACGCCCGCGACGGTCCGATATCCGCCCAGTTGTTCGATCTGGTTCGGGGTGCTGTCACCACTGTAGGCCGCGACCTGTACGTCGAACTCGACCTTGCAGCCGTCGGCCAATGCCGTGTTGGCGTTGATCACCACCTCGGCGCTCGGAGTGAACACCACTTCATTGGGCGTGAAGCTGCCGCTCGTTGCGTTCGCGGCGAACGTCACGGGGTTGCTGATCGAGTCAAAGCAATGATCGATGGTGACGTTGCCCAGAAACTTGATCACGTTGCCGTCATTGGTGCACGGCAGGCCCAGCGCCGCGTCGGCGCTGCAATCGAGGTCGAAGCGCAGCCGATCGACTTGGAAAACGTTGTTGGCTCCGTTGGTAATGTTGCCTGTGAACAGGGTCAGCCGGACGCGGATGGTATCGCCGAGGGTTGCGGAGGAAGACGGGCCGCTGATGTAGCCGAGCTGGACGAACCCATTACAGTCGGTTCCCCAAGCCGGCTGCGAGAGAACCGCACCAAGAGAACCCGCCAGTAGGAGAGCGACGGAGAAGATTGCCCCGCGGCGACTTCGTGACATGATTGGTCCCCCTCTTGCAAGTCATTCCTCTCTACCATCCTACAGACGGCCGTCAACCCATTCCTTTAGGAGATGTCAGTCAGGAACGTCGATGGTCGTTGTCGCCGGCGCGTCGCGCCGTTCCGGCATCGCGGGCGTTGAATGCGCCGCAGTGCGTCAAATCGTCAAAGCATTGTGCCACACGGCCGAGAGCGCCACAGGAGCGCCAGCTGCCGCGCGCATTGCTCGGTCTCTCCGGATATCGCGATACGGTGCCAAAACTTGACGCGCATCTTTCGTGCACGCTGAACGCACGATGTACCAGTGGCTGGATGGCCAATGCGCGTCGCGGCCGTATCGAACTCACCCGCTTGCGTGTGGAGCGTGGATGCAGCGCTCGCTGCTGCTGAGGAGGAAAGAAAAGCTCGTTGTTTCTTGGGGCGTCTTGGAGGATACTGCCGCGTAGTACATTTCATCCGT
>CAZTDK010001175.1:0-1757 GCA_964611965.1 uncultured Binatia bacterium (SeqCode)
GAGCGTGACATACTGGGGCACCGTGGACACCAAGCAACATTCGACTAGATCGGCGGTGCGGCTTAACGCTTAGCGTTCGGCGTGATCCAGGTCTAAAGATGTGGAAGTAGACAGAACAACGATACTCGGTGCGGCGCTCCTGTCCCTAACTGCGGGGTGCGTTTTTCCGCAGCGTCACCGGCTGCCAGAAATTCACGGTCGGCTGCTTGACGGCGGGGTCCCCGTAGGGCGCGCAAAGGTGGGTTATTGTTGGGGCTGGAGCAAAGAGACATGCAATGATGCGCTCCAAGAAATCGCCCCCGCTGCGGCCGGGCTTTTCATCCTTCCGCAGCAATCAAAGTGGGGGGTCGGCTTCATCACCCCTATACCCGACTACGGAAGAGCGGGCTGGCAACTATGCTTCGAATCGCTCGATGGTCGTCGCCGGTATTTTCGCACTTGGTGGGAGGGCGGTGGTGTGGCCAACCTCACCTGCGACATCGGGCTGGCAGAGACCGTCGATGCATGCAGCTGGCTACCGAGTGATTGACCGTGAAATGGATTCGACATTCAGAAAGCAGGACTCAGGGGGCAGGGCTGGACTTGAGCCCTGGTGCAATGGCTGGCCGAACAAACGCGCTGCACGTGACGCGCGGAAGAGAGCCGCGCGCTCGTGAGCGCGAGCGTTAGACGCCCCGAGACGCGATGACGAGACGACCAGAAGACTTTGATTACGACATCGCCTTCTCCTTCGCTGGAGAGGACCGCGCGGTGGTCGAAGGAGTAGCTAGCGAGCTCAAGCAGCAGGGCGTTCGTGTTTTCTACGATGCATTTGAAAAAGCCGCGCTCTGGGGGAAAGACCTATACCAGCACCTTCAAGGAGTGTACCGAGACCGAGCGCGCTACTGCGTCATCTTCGTATCAGCGGCCTACGCAGCTAAGGCCTGGCCAAAGCACGAGCTGAAGCAAGCTCAAGCGCGTGCCATAAGGGAACATCAGGAGTACATCCTTCCGGTGCGCGTTGACGATACGGAGGTTCCGGGGTTGAACGCCACGGTCGGATACATCGACCTTCGGCAACACTCGATCCCAGAATTGAAGAAGGTGATCCTTCAAAAGCTCTTCGGTTTAGAAGTCGAGGACGACGACGTACCAGAACTCACATGGAAAGGTGAACTCGTCGAATTCCGAGGTATTGAGGTTGCCAGCTTCTGGCCCGCCAAGCTAGCACGTGCCCAACTGAAAACGACTTACACGTTGGACGTTCCTCGTATGCGGTACGGCGACGAATCTTCAGATTGGCACGCAGGCGAGATACCGTGCCACGACTGCGTCGCAGTCAAGGGAGAATTCCATGACCCTGGCTGCGATGTCGAAGAATGCCCCATCTGCCATTCGCAGGCCATCACTTGTGGGCACATCTTCAAATGACCGGGCTGTCTAACCCGCGCTCGGAGCCGACGCGCAAAAGGACGCGCGCGGCTCAAGCGCCGCGTTCGGCGTGTGAACCGTGCACATGATGAAGCAAGGAGAAGAATCCCCTCTCCCGCACTACCGGCGGGAGAGGGCGAGGGTGAGGGCCACCTTGGCGGGGACGGCGGGGCCGGTATGGAACGCCGTCCTGCAGAGTGGAAGCCCTCACCTCAATCCTCTCCCGCGGCTGGTGCGGGAGAGGAGGCCTTCCATGCTGCCTGTGCTCCCGACGACGGTGATGAGCCGAACAATGCCGCTGCAGCGGACGCGCGAGAAAGATGCGCGCCGCTGACCGGCGGCGTTCG